>JAATGE010000469.1 GCA_015654825.1 Rhodospirillales bacterium | reverse complement strand
CGTCCATGCGGGTCAGCACGACGCCGGTGACGCCGACGGCCTCGTTGAACGCTTTTGCCGTGTTGACCGCGTCCTGGCCGGTCATGGCATCAACGTCGAGCAGGGTTTCGGCCGGGTTGGTGGCGGCGCGGATGGCGCGCACCTCGTCCATCAGCGCCTGGTCGATGGAGAGGCGGCCGGCGGTGTCGAGGATGACGACGTCGAAACGCTCGCGCTTGCCGGTTTCCATGGCGCGGCGGTCGAGTTCGACCGGGGTCTGGCCGGCGACGATCGGCAGCGAGGGGACGCCGGCGCGCTCGGCGAGCTGGGCGAGCTGCAGCTGGGCGGCGGGGCGTTGGGTGTCCAGGCTGGCCAGCAGCACGCGGCGGCGGTCCCGGGTGTGCAGGCGGAGCGCGAGTTTTCCCGCTGTGGTGGTCTTGCCGGAGCCTTGCAGGCCGACCATCAGGATGGGGACGGGGGGCACGGCGTTCAGGTTCAGGGGGACGGCGCCCTCGCCGCCCAGCGCCTCGACTAGCGCGTCGTGCACGATTTTTGCGACTTGCTGGCCGGGGGAGACGGCGGACAGCACCTCGGCGCCGACGGCGCGTTCCTTGATCCGGGCGACGAAATCCTTGACGACGGGGAGGGCGACGTCGGCGTCCAGCATGGCGAGGCGGACTTCGCGCAGGGCCTCGGCCACGTCGGCTTCGGTCAGCGCCCCGCGTTTGCGGAGGCCGTCGAAAACCGCGGAGAATTTTCCCGACAGCGCGTCGAACACGGGTAGGGCCTAACTCCAATGCAGTACGCGCCGCTGCGCGAACCCTCGCGGAGCGGCGGAGCCCCCGCGTTTGGCGGGGACCGGGATCAGGATTGACCCGGAGATTGGGGCGTATGGGGGATGGGCGGGGCGGCGTCAAGTTTTTGGTCGGGTCGGCAGGTCGATTTCGGGCGGCAGGGCGGTGGGCATGGCGGCGCGGGATGCCGGCGAGCAGGGTAGGGCCGAGGTCGCAGAAACTGCGGCGCCTGGCGGACGGTCAAGTGGAGTGCGGCCGCGGGCTGCGGGGACGCGCAACGCCATGTGCCGTGATGGACGGTCAGGGTGCGACCGTTTTCCTATCGGATATCGGATCGATCCGCGATCACCAAAATGTCAGTTTCCAATTCGATGATTAAGGTGAACATTGAGGGTAGCAACGATAGGAGCAGGGAATGTCCGTCAGGAACCTTGCTGTCTCCCTGCTGAGCGCAGGCGCGATGCTCCCGGCGCCGGCCGCGCGCGGGCAGACGTTAACAACGCTGTATGAATTTATCGGCGGAAGAACCGGGGGAAATCCCGCTTCTGGCGTTATTCTCCTGGGTCGCGTGCTTTATGGGACTACGCCGGTCGGGGGGAGCGCGAACGACGGTACTGTATTCAAGGTCAACGCAACGACGGGCGCGCACAAAGTAATTTACAGTTTTGTGGGCGGTGCCGATGGCCAGAGTCCCGACTCGGGGCTGATTTACCGAAGCGGCGATCTTTACGGCACGACGTCGGCTGGGGGCAGCGCTGGCGCCGGCACCGTGTTCAGCGTCGATTCGGCCACGAAAACCGAAACGGTGGTACACAGTTTAGCGGAGCGGATGGGAGTGGCCCGGGTGAACTGATTTACCGGCGTGGCATATTCTACGGAACGACGGCATTCGGCGGCGCCTCGGAGGGCGGCACGGTTTTCAGATTCAATCCGGCCACGGGCGTCCTGAAAACGCTTTATAATTTCGCCGGCTTTGGGCAGGCGGCGCCGCATGGAAAGCTTTTCTATCTGAATGGGGACCTCTTCGGGACGACATCCGGCGGGGGCGACTTCAATGTCGGCACAGTATTCAAGGTCAATGCGAAGACGGGTGCGGGGGTCGTGGTCTATAGTTTCAAGGGCGGCCCTGATGGAGCAACGCCGATGGCTGGGCTAACCTACCAGGATGGCATTTTCTACGGGACCACGGACGCGGGCGGAGGCAGCACCGGTTGCGGAGCATCTCCGGGCTGCGGCACGGTATTTGAATTCAATCCGGCCAATCGCGCGGAGCACGTGCTTTACCGATTTACCGGGGGAAGTGACGGCGGGCAACCGCAGGCTCCGTTGATTTACCAGGGTGGCAGCCTTTTCGGGACCGCGACTTCGGGAGGCGCGGATTCCGTTGGAGGCACAGTATTCAGCGTGGATCCCACGAATAAGACCGAAACCGTGCTCTACAGTTTCGGAAGTAATTTCGAGAACGGGGCGGTGCCTGTCGCGGGACTGATTTTCGATAATGGGGTGTTCTACGGAACCACATCCCTGGGAGGCTTCTCGATACCAGGTTTTGGGACGGTATTCAGTTTAACGCCGTAGTGAGTTCGTGTGGCCAGACGGGTGTTCCGTTCCAGGGGCTCTGTTCGGAGTCCGGCATTGACGCCAAGCCAATAGACTAAAGTCACAGTTCTGCAAGATTGTACAGGTGACTCCCGCCGCGCAGCGCTAACGACAGCGGCGGCACGCCGTCGGGGGTCCAGGGGGCAGAGCCCCCTGGCCTGTTTTTGCGTCAGTTTGATACGTTACGGCGTAATCAGGTGGCCGGAGACGGTGACGCCCATGGAGATGTAGGTCGGTGTGTAGCCGGCGAACGCGATGCCCAGGTACAGCGTGTCGGTGTAGAGCGTGACCTGCTGGGCGACGGAAAATTGTTGCGGTAATGCCGCCAATGGGTTCTCGACATACAGATAGGTCGCCTGACCGCTGGCCGGCTGGCTCGCGAACACCGTGACGTAAGGCTGGACCGGACCGCTGGCGCTAGCGGCGGCGGCGGTGCTTTCGATGTGCTCGATGACCAGGCGCTTACCGGCCGGGATCGGCACCGCGACCACATTGTTGGTCAGGGACAGGGAGACCTGGGCCTGGAACGGCTGGCGGCCCGCCGCGTCCGAATCGACGATCGACAAAGGCTGCTTGCGCGCCGGCTGGGCGGCCGGCCTGGTGGCGCTGGCGGGGGCGGGCGGAACGCCGAGGATGGTCACGCCGTCGCTCGGCGAGGCCGAAGCCGATGGGGTCACGGCGAAGGCGGCGAGGGTAATAGCGGCGATGGCGCCGGCTGTTCGATAATATTTGGGCACAATGAAGCTCCTGGTTGAGATCCGGTCGGGCGCGTAATTCTGCGACGGCGGCCGCCGCCGCTTATCTACATGCCGCTGCATAGCGGGCGGCCGGGCGTCCGGTCTTCCCGCTCAGCGCAAATCTGCGGCGTGGCGGGCAAAAAATCGCTCGGCTGAAGCTGGCCTTGTCTACCGGCCCTGCCGCGCGGCGCAGGCGAAGCCGGCGGACCAGGCTTGCAGCATGGGACGGGTGACCTGGGCGGGGCCGCCGGCGTCGGCCGTATCCCACATTTCGATTTCGGTGGCATGGTAGGCGAGGCCCGCGCGTACGGCGGCGTCGAGGTCGATGCGCGGCTGCAAGGTCTGGAACGCGATCGGCGGGCCGAGGGCCTGCATGGTTTGGTAGATCGGCTGCAGGCCGGCCGGAAGCGGGGCGCGCAGGCCGTGGGTGGCGAGGATGCCGCGGCCGGAAAGACTGGCGCGCCAGGTTTTCATGGCCTGGACGGTGAATTGCGGGTCGCGGACGGCGGTGCCGCTGTCGGTGTCGTGGAAAATGCCGAACGTGTAGTCGATCGGGGTGTGCTGCCAGGCGGTGTAATCGTCGGCGACGCCGAGCAGGCAGGATTTGTAGGCGGCGTCGGTAAAGCCGGCCGCGTGCAGCGCGGCGGCGGAGTCGGTAAAAACGCGGAGGCCGAACGGCTCGGCGGTGGCGACGGCGCAGGAGCTGGCGGCGATTTCGGCGACCAGCGGGTCGGCATCGTAGCGCGCCGCGAGGGATTGTTGCAGCTGGCGCCACGCGGCGCGGTAAGGAACGGTCCAGAAACGGCCGATCTGGGCGGGGGCGTCGTCGATCGTAACGGCAACCGGGGCGCCGCCCGCGGATTTGGCCCAGGCGGGGGCGCTGGGGCCGGCGAAGATGCGCAGCTTCGCGGCGAGCGGCGTGCCCGGGTGCGCGGCATTGTAACGCCGAACGGCGGCCAGGCCGGCGTCGATCGCGGCGGTATCCAGTCCGCGCCCGGTCGGCTGCAACTGCGACCATTTGGCCATGATAACGGCGCCGACATAAATGCCCGGATGGGCGTTCGGCTCCTTCAGTGAGTTGTCCGGATCGGCACCGGTTTTCTGGAAGTGAACCCGCCCCGTCGCGACCAGCCCGCAAAGCGGCGCCTTCGGCGCCGCAGCGCAGAGCACCAGGGCCACAACAGCAAAACGTGAAGCCGCAGCAGCTAATTTAACAAAAGTTTTTTGGTTATTTTTTTCAAAAAAGAACTTCTTTTTGAAAAAAGAAGCAAAAACTTTTGTTAATTTTTTCTTGTGCGAATGCATCGGCCGGCGGCCATTATTGCAGTCGCTCCAAGGCTACTGCGGTGGCTTCGCCGCCGCCGATGCAGAGGGAGGCGATGCCGCGCTTCAGGCCGCGGTTGCGCAGGGCGGCAAGCAGGGTCACCAGGATACGCGCGCCGGAGGCGCCGATCGGGTGGCCAAGGGCGCAGGCACCACCGTTCACGTTGACGATTTCGTGCGGCAGATCGAGCTCGCGCATGGCCGCCATCGTTACGACGGCGAACGCTTCGTTGATTTCGTAAAGATCGACGTCGGCAGGCGCCCAGCCGATTTTTTCATATAGTTTCGCGACCGCCGCGATCGGGGCGGTGGTGAACCAGGCGGGCAACTGGGCGTGGCTGGTGTGGCCGGCGATAACGGCCAGCGGGGTCAGGCTGCGCCGCTCCGCTTCCGACAGGCGCATCAGCACCAGGGCGGCGGCGCCGTCGGAGATCGAGGAGGAGTTGGCGGCGGTGACGGTGCCGTCCTCGCGGAAGGCGGGTTTTAGCAAGGGGATCTTTTCGGGGCGGGCGCGGGCGGGGGTTTCGTCGTCGAGCAGCTCGGTCTTGCCGGCGACCAGGACGATTTCGGAGCGGAAGGCACCTTCCTCCGTCGCGCGGCGGGCGCGGACCAGGCTTTCTAGGGCGAAGGCGTCCTGGGCCTCGCGGGTGAATTGCAGTTTTTCGGCGGTGTCCTCGGCAAAGCTGCCCATCAGGCGGCCGCGCTCGTAGGCGTCCTCCAGGCCGTCGACAAACATGTGGTCGGCGACGCGGCCGTGCCCGAGGCGCAGGCCGGCGCGGGCTTTCTCGAGCAGATAGGGGGCGTTGGTCATGCTCTCCATGCCGCCGGCGACCACGATGTCGGCGCTGCCGGCGCGGATCTGGTCGAAGCCGAGCATGACGGCCTTCATGCCGGAGCCGCACATCTTGTTGATGGTGGTGCAGGGAACCTCGCGGGCCAGGCCGGCGGCAAGGGAGGCCTGGCGGGCGGGCGCCTGGCCTTGGCCGGCGGGTAGCACGCAGCCCATCAGCACCTCGGAAACCTCCCAGGGCTGCAGGCCGGACTGGCCGAGGGCGCTGGCGATGGCGCGGCCGCCGAGGGCAGGGGCGGTGTGCTCCGACAGGGCGCCCTGAAAGGCGCCCATCGGGGTGCGGCGGGCGCCGACGATAACGACGGGGTCGTGCTGCATGAACGGTTCCTTATCAGGCCAGGATGCCGGCCTGTTTCAGTGCGGCGATGCGGTGGGTATCATATCCGATGGCGGAAAGGATTTTGTCGGTGTCGGTGCCGTGGTCCGCGCTTGCCATACGTGGTGCTTCCGGCTGGGTGGCGGAATAGCGCGGGGCGGGGGCGGGCTGGGTGACGCCGTCGGTCGTGAGGAACGTGCCGCGTGCGGCGTTGTGGGGGTGCGCCGGGGCTTCGTCCAGCGACAGGACGGGAGAGACGCAGGCGTCCGTGCCGTCGAAGGCCGACATCCATTCGTCGCGGGTGCGGGTGATGAAGGTGGCGGCAAGCTTTTGTTTCAGGGCCGGCCATTCGGAAATGTTCATTTGCGCGTCGAGGTCGGGGTCGCGGGCAAGGCCGGCGATGCGCCGCATCGTTGCGTAGAATTGCGGCTCGATGGCGCCGACGGCGAGGTATTTGCCGTCGGCGGTTTCGTAGGTGTCGTAAAAATGCGCGCCGGTGTCGAGCAGGTTGACGCCGCGTTCGTCGCGCCAGAGGCCGGCGGCGCGTAGCGACCAGATCATGCTCATCAGCACGGCGGCGCCATCCACCATGGCGCAGTCGACCACCTGGCCCTGGCCGGTGCGCTGCGCGTGCAGCATGGCGCTGACGATGCCGAAGGCCAGGAACATGCCGCCGCCGCCGAAATCGCCGACCATGTTGATCGGCGGGGTGGGTTTGTCGCCGGCGCGGCCGTAGGCGTGCAGCGCGCCGGCGATGGCGATGTAGTCGATATCGTGGCCGGCGGTGCTGGCGCGCGGGCCGGTCTGGCCCCAGCCCGTCATGCGGCCGAACACGAGTTTTGGGTTGTCCGCGAGCAGGATTTCGGGGCCGAGGCCTAGGCGCTCCATGACGCCGGGGCGAAAACCCTCGATCAGGCCGTCGGCGGTGCGGGCCAGGTCGCGCGCGACCGCGGCGCCTTCGGGCTGCTTGAGGTCGATCGCGACGGTGCGGCGGCCGCGGGCGAGGATATCGAAGTTGCGGGCTTCGCGGCGGGGCGGCGTGTTCGGGCGCTCGATGCGGATCACTTCGGCGCCGTGGTCGGCCAGCATCATGCCGGCGAACGGGCCCGGGCCGATGCCGGCGATTTCGACGATGCGCAAGCCGCTCAGCGGGCCGGACATGAAGTGCCTTTTGCGTGTACCGCCGCCGGTCTGCCTTGCTTCCGGCGGTCGAACAAGGCCATGAACGCAAGTCAGCCGCGAGGAAGTGCGGCCTGCGACCGAGGGAGTGCCGCGAAAAATGCCGTCCGCCCGCCGCGACACAAACCACAAGCTGGAGGTGCCGCCGATTGCCGCGGACAGCCCGGATCGGTTCATCAATCGCGAATTGAGCTGGCTCGATTTCAACCATCGCGTGGTGGACGAGGCGGATAATGCGCGCCACCCGTTGCTGGAGCGGCTGCGCTTCGTTTCCATCAGCGCGGCAAACCTCGACGAGTTCTTTTCGGTGCGCGTCGCGGGGCTGGTGGGGCAGACGCGGTCGGGCGTCGGCGCGCCGTCGCCGGATGGGCTGACGCCGGCGCAGCAACTGAGCGCGGTGCGGGAGGCGGCGCTGGTGCTGCTGAAACGTCAGCAGGGCGTGTGGCTGGAGTTGAAGGCGCTGCTGGAAGGCGAGGGGCTGGCGGTCGTGGAGTCCGCCTCGCTTGGCGAGGGCGAACGCCAGTGGCTGGACCAGTGGTTCATGGAGCGGGTGTTTCCCGTGCTGACGCCGCTGGCGATCGATCCGGCGCACCCGTTTCCGTTCATTCCGAACATGGGGCTGGTCATGGCGCTGCAGTTGCAGCGCGAGGAGGACGGGCAGCCGATGCGCGGGCTGATCCCGCTGCCGACCCAGATCGAGCGCTTTGTGCGCCTGCCGGCGAGCGGCGGGCCGATCCGCTTCGTCGCGCTGGAAACGCTGGTGACGTTGTTTCTGGATCGGCTTTTTCCGGGGTTTTTCGTTGCCGGGCAGGGGCTGTTTCGGCTGATCCGCGATACCGACGTGGAATTCGAGGAGGAAGCGGAGGACCTGGTGCGGTCGTACGAGACCGCGCTGAAGCGGCGGCGCGTCGGGACCGTGATCCACCTGGCGGTGGATTCGGTAATGCCGGACGAGCTCGTGGCGCTGGTGGCCGATAATCTCGATGCGGAACGGTCCGAGATTTTCGTGCAGCACGGGCTGATCGGCGTCGCCGATCTGAAGCAGCTGGTGGTGGATGACCGGCCGGATTTGCTGTTTCCGCCCTACACGCCACGGTTTCCCGAGCGTATCCGCGATTTTGGGGGTGATTGTTTCGCCGCCATCCGCGCCAAGGATATCGTGGTGCACCATCCGTTCGAGAGTTTCGATGTAGTGGTGCAGTTTTTGCGCCAGGCGGCGGGCGACCCGGCCGTGGTGGCGATCAGGCAGACCCTGTATCGCACCAGCCGCGACGGCCCGATCGTGCAGGCGCTGGTCGAGGCGGCGGAGGAAAGGGAATCGGTGACCGACATGGTGGAGTTGCGGGCGCGTTTCGATGAGGAGGCGAACATACGGCTGGCGCGGGCTCTGGAAGCGGCCGGCGTGCAGGTGTTTTTCGGATTTGCCGAACTGAAGACGCACGCCAAGATTTGCCTCGTGGTGCGGCGCGAGGGCGGGGCGATGCGCAGCTACGCGCATTTCGGGACGGGCAACTATCACCCGATTACGGCGCGGATCTACACCGATCTGAGCTTCTTCACGGCGGAT
>JAATGE010000160.1 GCA_015654825.1 Rhodospirillales bacterium | reverse complement strand
TGGCGGCATTTCGTGGGTTCGGGGTAGTTCCCGGATTACGCTGCGCTAATCCGGGCTACCGCTGGCTTCAACGGGGGCGGGCGCGTGGGTGGCTTGCGTTGGCGTGCTGGAGCACGCCCTACGCTTGGTTGGAACTTGTGGAGGGGGTGCCTATTTGGAGTCGCTTGCAGGCAAGGGATGGCGGGCGGCGGCAATGGCGGGCGGATGGGCTCCGGATGGGGCGGTGCAGGATCAGATCGACGATACCGTCATGGACGGGGTGCTGAGGGCGCGGGCGCAGATGCCGTCGGGCGGGGCGGAGACGCATTGCCGGGAATGCGGGGAGGAAATCCCCGAGGCGCGGCGGCGGGTGCTGCCTGGGGTGCGGACGTGTGTGGAGTGCCAGTCGGTGCGCGATGCGCGGCCGGTGAGTTTCGGGTTCAATCGGCGCGGCAGCAAGGATAGCCAGCTTAAGTAGGCTGGGCAGAAGGTCAGGAAGGCCAGGGCAGAGCCCTGGCCTTTTTCCCTAATCCGCAACGCGGGTAGCGTTAAACCCATAGTTGCGCAGGAAGCTTTGCACGCTGGTGTTGCCGACCAGGTGCGAGGCGCCGACGGCGACGAACGCGGTGCCGCTGTCGTTCAGGCGCGTCGCGAGGTCGCTGGCGAAGCGTTAGTTGCGGCGCACGATGACGTCGTCGAAATAACGTTCGTCGGTGGCGACGAGGAGCTGGTTGCTCAGGCGGTCGAGCGTTGCGGTGTCGCCGGAGAGCCAGGCCTTGACCAGCTCATTCATTTCGCTGCCGCCGGGGGGATAGGCATCGAGCTGGATTTCGAGCGCGCGGATCTGCGCGCTGATCGGCAGGTCGGCGAGGATGGCGAACTGGTTCTCGGCGCTTTCGAAGGTCTGGATGTCCTGGTGGTGGTGGCGGCCGTAATCGAGCAGTTCGGCTTCGACGTAGTGGCGGCCGCTGCGGGGGTGCAGGGCGCCGTCGGTCAGCAGGCGTTCGGCGAGCCAGGGCTTGACGTAGTCGTAGCGCATGGCGCGCAGGCCGGCGCTGTTCATTTCCATGTCGTAGCGAGCGTGGTAGTGCTTCGGCAGCACGTCGCTGAGCGGGCTGTGCTCGCTGAGGCCGTAGCGGCGGATCAGTTTGACCAGGTACGGCAGGGTGGGGGTGTCGGCCTCGGTCCAGACGTCGGTGGCGGCGTTGAGGGCGTGGTCGACGGCGGGGTCGCGCCATTTCACGCCGGGCGGCAGCACGTGCAGGGTGCCGAACAAATAGACGGTGGCGGTACGGCTTTTGACGACCCAGAGGGCCGGGTTGGCGCGGGCCGGAGCGGTGGCTTGAGCGGCGGCGAGGACGGCGAGGGACGCGGCCGCGAGAAGGCGGGCGGCGCGGCTCCGAAGGCTCGGTTGCGTCTGTTTTGTCATGCCCAGCGCCGATTCCCGTTTCGGGGTGGTTCCCGAGGATTAGGCGCCTTTCTACCATACCGGCAAGTGGAAATCACCCCATTTCGCCAAAAAAAGCGACCGCATCCCATGGTAATCGTTTTTTAGGTTCGGGTTGGTGCGTGGCATGGGACGGGGGGCGTGCGCGGGCGCCGGCCGTGGGGTTTTGGGGGGTGAAGGTGGTGGGTTGCTCAAGGGCAACCCACCCTACGGGTTGGCGCGGCGGCCCCAGACCAGGGTGGCGGACATGGCGTAGTTCCAGACTACGCCGATGACGGCGCCGACCGCGGTGGCGGGGGTGGGGCCGGTTTGCTGGGAGTAGTACAGCGCGCGCGCGATGCCGATGTTGGCGAGGGCGCCGACCGAACAGACCAGCATGAAGAGGGCCAGGCCGCGCCATAGGCGGCCGCCGCGCAGGCGCTGGTCGCGATAGGTAATGACGTTGTTCAGCTCGAAATTCGCCACCATCGCAACCAGCGTGCCGGCGAGTTGCGCGTTGTCGAAACCAATGCCGGCGGCGCGCGCCGCGGCCAGCACGGCGACGTTGACCAGCACGCCGAAGGCGCCGACCAGGGCGAACGAAACGAAGCGGAGCGGCACCAGGCCGCCCATGGCCTTGTCCAGCAGCAGGGAGGCGAACTGGATCATGACCAGGGGGCTGAGCTTGCTTTCACCCTCGGTACGGGGGCGGAACGTGGCTCCGACTTCGCGGATCCGCAACGGCGCCGGCGCGGACAGCAGCAGATCGAGCAGGATCTTGAAGCCCTGGCCGGTGAGGCGCGGCGCAAGCTGTTCGAACAGCGATTGGGGCAGCATGAAAAAGCCGCTCATCGGGTCGGACAGTTTGGCGCGCAGCATGACGCCGGCGAGGCGAATGCCGAGGGCGGAAAGGTTGTGGCGCCAGGGGGCGGAGAGGCCCTGGGCGTCGCCGCCGGCGGCGAAACGGCTTGCCACGACGACGTCGGCCTCGCCGGCGCGCAGTTCGGACAGCATGAGCGGCAGGCGGGTTTCGTCATGTTGCAGATCGCCATCGATGACCGCGACGAAGCGCGCGGAGGAGGCGAGCGCGCCCTCGATGACGGCGGAGGCCAGGCCGCGGCGGCCGACACGGCGGATGCAGCGGATGCGCGGGTCGTGGCGGGCGATGTCGCGGACGGCGTCGGCGGTGCCGTCGGGGCTGTTGTCGTCGACGAACACGGCTTCCCAGGCGATGCCGTCGAGGGCGGCCGCGAGCCGCGCTACCATGGGCGCCACGTTGCGGCGCTCATTGTAGCAGGGGACCACCACGGTGAGCTCGGCGGTGGCGGTTGCAGCGGGCTGCATGCGGCGTCCGGTGGTTTGCGTGCGGCCGCTGTAGCAAGGGGGCGGGGCGATTCCCAGGATAGGACGGCAGCGCTGCGCGGCGGGAGTCTGGCGCAGTGGCGCGCGGCCGATGCGAGGCTCGGAGCAGATAAAACGGGGCCTGGGGCCTACTGGCCCCAGCGGGTCCAGGGCAGAGCCCTGGCCTTGACTATTCGTATCGAACCTTTGGTTTCCTAATCCTGGCGCTCACGGGGGCAGAGCCCCTGGCCTTCCTGTCCTGTTCTGAACCCAAGCCCCCCACGCCAGCGCCGCGGCTACGCCGGCCAGTGCCAGGAGGTTCAGCCAATCGGCCGCAACGGCGTACCATGGTTTGGCGAACGGGAACGCTTGGTAATTCAGGAACGCCTGCGCATCGGCCTGGCGGCTTTCGGGGAATTGGTCGCCCGGGTGGCATTGGTTCGAACCCGGAAATACGTAGCAGGCGGGGTTCTTGATGTTCAGCACGCCGTTGCGCGACTCCAAGGCGTCGCCCAGGCGAAGGGTGCCGAAGGGGAATTTCTCCAGGTGATAGCCGAATAGCGGCTCGTAACAGAATAGCGTGGAAAAGCCCTGGGTGAGGCCGTTCTGGCGCTCCGGCGCCATCAGGAGTTGGTTGCTGTCGTCACGCAGTTCGGTGATCTGGCCGATCGGCGGGACGGTGCCGGTGGCGCGGGCCTTGTGCCACGCCGTTTCGAGCGCGTCCTGGTTGTAGAAGCCGAGCAGGGGGGGGCCGTATTTGACGTGGTTGGAGAAGGCGGTGGTGAGCAGCATCAGCGCCACGCCGGCGCCGGCGAGCAGGCGGGCGCGCGGTTCCTGGCCGGCCGCGAGGTTTTCGAGCGCCAAGGCGCCGCCGAGGATGGCCGGCAGGATGTAGGCGCAAACCCAGCGGAACAGCGTGCTGCTGCTGCCGAAATAGGGCAGCGATTTTAGAAATCCGTTCCAGGCCGGGATGTACCAGTTCAGCGCCAGCGGAACCAGCAGGAGGGCCACGATGAGGGCTGCGCGCGGCGTTGGGCGGGGGCGCCAGCCGTGGCGCACGGAAATGCCGGCGGCGGCGAACATTAGCAGCAGGGGCGCGAGCGATACCCCATACTCGAACTCATGCTGCTCCTGGATCAACTGCGAGTTGACCACGAACTGGCCCAGGGCGTCGCTGACCGGGGTGAACAGGCTGCGCAGCACGACGTAGAAGACCGAGGGAAGACCCTCGATACCCGGCAGCGGATAGACGTCTCGCGGGAAATTCGACAGCAGCGACAGCGCGGCCGCCAGCTTGCCGGCGCTGAGCGCCAGGCCCAGCAAAGTCGCTGCCAGCAGCAGCCACCAGGCGGAGCGCTGCGCGCCGAAGCGGCCCGCGTGCAGCACTATCACGACTACCAGGGAGAGATATAAGGGCGGAATGATGTGGACCATGCCGGCTTGCACCGACAGGCCGACGATCATGCCCGCGAGGCACGCGCGGAGCACGAATTCGGGCGTTGCCGGCGGCGCAAGACCAGGCGGGCGCAGCACGCAGGCGGCGAACGCGGGTAGCAGCATGAACGGCGCGTAGGTGAGATGGCCAACGACCATGCGGACCGAAAAGAAACCGTTCAGCATGAATAGAGCGGCAGCAAACAAGGATGCGGGAACGGACAACGCGAACGTGCGGCGTGCCAGGTGCCAGGCGCCCCAGTAGCCGGCGGCGGCGAACAGTAGAAACGTGACCTTGGCCGCCTGCAGCGGGGGCATTACAAAGGTCAGGAATTGCGGCACGGCAAACCATGCCACTTGCGGATCGGCCTGGAACGGGATGCCGGCGCACTGCGAGGGGCTGAACCAGGGGACCGCAAAAATGCCGTTTTTCAGGTACCAGAAATAGCCGGCCAGCATGTCGGGCAGCCATAGCGAGAAATCTACCGATACGCGGCCTACCTCGTTGGGCAGGAAGGGGAACCAGATTAGTGACTGCACCCATAGCAGGACCAGCATCAGGGTCAGGGCGGTCAAATATTCGTAATGTTTTCGCATCGGGGGGCTTTTCAAGGAAGGACTTCTTTTTGAAAAAAGAAGCAAAAACTTTTGTTCATTAGGGCTGTGCGCGAGCGATTATGGGAATCGACGCTATTTCTCCTGTTATCCAGTGGAACCAGGCGGCAGCTAGCAGGGACGCGGCGCCTAACGCAATCAGGGGGGCGCTGAAGGAGCCGCCGGTCAGGGTCAATACGGCGCCTATGAAGGCGGAGGTGGCGATGCCGGCCAGGTTGCAAATGCAGTTCATCATGGCGCCTACGGTGCCTACCAAAGCCGGGCCCGGGGATATTTCCGCGGGTAGTGCGAACAGAATGCCGCAGGTGCCGGCAAGGCCGGCATTCGCCACGCAAAAAACGGCAATCATCGCGGCGGTGTCGTGCACGAACGGGATTAGCATGAGGGATGAACCGAGCAGCATGCCCGCGGTCATGCAGTCCTTGCGCGCGCGGCTTACCGTCCAGCCTTGGCTTATCAGGCGGTCCGAGAGCAGGCCACCCAGATAGGGGGCGGGCAGGCCCACCAGCATCGGCAACGCGCCTAGCGTGCCTAGTTCGACCAGGGAAAAGCCGCGGGCTCGCACCAGGTAGGTCGGGAACCAGGTGAAGAAGAAATAATTAGCAAACAGCATGAGAAACCCGCCGCCGGCGATACCTGCGAAATTGCGGTGCCGCAGTACCGTCAGCATCGCGGCGACGCTGAGCGGCTGCGATGCGCCGGCCTGCGCCGCGGTCGGCACCGTCGGCGCGTCCCGGTACAGCCAGATCCAGGCGCCGGCCAGTAGAAAACCGAGCAAGCCGGTAATCAGGAATGCGGGGCGCCAGCCATAGGCGGCGATGATGGCGGAAACCAGCGGCACCGCGGCCACGGCCCCTGCCCTGCTGCCGCATTGCAGAATGCCCGACGCCCGCCCGCGCTCCGGCGGCAAGAAACGCATGGAAATCAGCTTGCCCGCCGCTGGGTAAATCGGCCCCTCCCCCACCCCGAGCAGCAGCCGAAACGCGAACAGGCTGGCCGCACCCATGGCCATCGCGGTGCCGATGGTGGCGAGCGACCAGACGATCACCGCGACCGCCACGCCGCCGCGCAAGCTGACCCGGTCCACCAGCCAGCCGCATGGCACCTGCAAGCCGGCGTAGCTACAATAAAAGCTGCCGAGGATCAGCCCCATGGCAGCGTCGCTGATGTGCAGGTCGGCCCGAATGAAAGGCGCCGCGACGCTCAGGTTAGAGCGGTCGATGTAGCCCACTGCCGTAAGCAGGAAGCAAAGCCAAATCTGCACCCACCGTGCCACCACCGTTCCCCCCAGTTAACAAAAGTTTTTGCTTCTTTTTTCAAAAAGAAGTCTTGTTCTTTTTTGAAAAAAAGAACCAAAAAACTTTTGCCTATAAGGCGCGCCCCCTACCGATTACTTTTGCGCCGAATTTAGCGCGTAGCGCATCGATCGCGGTTTGGCGGGCTACCTGGCGGGGGGCGTCGGGGTCGGCGAGGTCGCCGTGGTCGGCGGCGTCGAGCGGTGCCAGGGTGCCGGCGCCGATGCCGATCAGGCGGAAGGCGGTGCCGTCCGCCTCGCGCGCCAATAGGGCGCGGGCGGCTTCGAACAGGCGGTCGGGCAGGCAGGTGGGTTGGGCCAGGCGGGCGGCGCGGGTGCGGGTTTCGAAGCGGGCGGTTTTCAGTTTCAGGACGACGCCGAGGGCGGCGTAGCCGTCGGCGCGCAGGCGGCCGGCCAGTTTTTCGGCGAGGCGCCAGAGCTGCTTTTCCAGCGCGGCGCGGTCCGTGATGTCGGTTTCGAAGGTAGTTTCGGCGCTGATGCTTTTGGCGCCCTCGCCCGGGGATACAACGCGGTTGTCCTGGCCGAGGGCGCGGCGGACGAGGGCGGGGCCTTCGTCGCCGAGGAGGCGGCGGGCGGTGCCGTCGTCGAGCGCTTGGAGCTGGCCGACGCGGGTGAGGCCGAGGGCGGCCAGGCGCTTTTCCAGGGCGGGGCCGACGCCGGGGAGCAGGCTGACTTTTTCGGGCGCGAGAACCGAGGCGGCTTCGCGGCCGAGCACGGAAAAGCCGCGCGGCTTGTCGCGGCCGGCGGCCAGTTTGGCGAGGAGCGGGTTGGGCGCCAGGCCGATCGAGACGGTGACGCCGACCTGGCGCTCCACGTCGGCGGCGAGGCGCGCCAGGACGATGGCGGGGGGCGCGCCGTGCAGCGCCTCGGTGCCGGCGAGGTCGAGCACGGCTTCGTCGATGGAGAGCGGCTGCACCAGCGGCGTCAGGGCGCGCATGAGGTCGCGGATCTGCCCGGCGGCCGCGCTGTATTTGGAGAAATCAGGTTTTATGACAGTGGCTTGGGGGCAGAGTTTGAGGGCCTTGAACATCGGCATGGCGCTGTGCACGCCGTACAGGCGGGCAATGTAGCAGGCGGTGGTGACGACGCCGCGCTTGCCGCCGCCGACGACGACTGGCTGGTCCGCGAGGTCGGGGCGGTCGCGCTTTTCGACGCTGGCGTAGAAGGCGTCGCAGTCGAGGTGGGCGACCGTCAGGGTGAAGAGCTCGGCGTGGCGCACGATGCGGCGGCCGCCGCAGGTGCGGCAGACGGGGGCGGTGAGGCCGGTTGCCCCGCAGTCTCGGCACAATGACGCTTCGAAGTTCACGCCACCCCCATCACATGCCGCGCTTGTGCGCGGGCGTGGCGCATTCTACCCAAAAACCCGCCCTGGACCGAGTATTCTG
>JAATGE010000606.1 GCA_015654825.1 Rhodospirillales bacterium | reverse complement strand
TGCTGACCATTCTGCTGCTGCTGGTCGCGGCCGACCTGCTGGCGCATCTGCAGGTTTCCGATGCCGCCTGTTCCTGGCTGACGGCGCCGGGGTTGTACGCGCCGACGGCGCTGATCGGCGCGCTGGTCGGGTTCGCGGAGCTGGTTTCGCGATACCGGGATGCGCCTTGGCGGGTGGCGATGATGCCGCCTGGGCTGGTGTTTATCGGCCTGAACGCGTTTGCGGCGGGGCTGGCACTGTTTCTTTTCAATGAGTTCCCGAAGGAACTTCATGCACCGGATCATCCGGTCATGAAGGTGATCCTGGCCGGCACCGGGGCCATGGTGGTGGTGCGCACGAAGCTGTTCACGATCCGCCAGCCTGGTGGGACGGATGTGGCGGTTGGGCCGGCGTTCATCCTGGATACGATGCTGTCCGCCATCAATCGCGAGGTGGATCGCCGGCGGGCGCAGCAGCGCATGACGTCGGTCGCGGCGCGGGCGGCGAAGTTGAGCGCCGTGAACTACACGCATGCGCATGATTTCCTGATGGCGTCGTTGGGCGCGTTTCAGAATCTCGATGCGGATGTGAGCCAGAAACTGCGCGACGATTTGCGGCGGCTGGTGGACGACGCGCAATTGAAGGCGCTGCCTGACGAAGTGAAGTTCCTGATTGCCGGTTACAGTATCCTGACCGAGTTCGGCGATCGCGCGTTCGACGTGGTGTTCACGTCGCTCGAGAAATACCTGAAAATCAAGCCGTGAGGATTCAAAAAGTCCATGGCAGAGCCCTGGCCTTTTCGGACGTCCTGATCTTTTCGCGGAGTCCGCCGGCCGACTGCGTCGTTTTGTAACAATCGGCCGTCCGACGTTGCGGGTGGATTTGGTGGAAGGGTGCGGAGGCTTTTCAAGCGTCGCGGAGTTATGTAAACTGCATCGAATTCGCGGGGGGGCGATGATGGGCATCGATAAGGTTGCGGGTTTCGGGCTTTTTTTTGTCGGGTTCTTCGCGGCCACCCGCGCGGAGCCGGTCGACAGGTTTATGGATCCTCTGGGCGCGCGCATCTGCTTTGCTAACGCAGGCGCGTCGCCGGACAGCGCTCTTGCGGCCGGCTGGGCGGCGCGGACGCCGACGACGCCCGTAGCGTGCCCGCCAGTGCCAACCGGCTATGGGAGCCTTCCGAGTGTCACCGGGCCCGGCGATCTTTCGGTTCCGCTGGCGCTTGGCACGGGTGCCGGCGTCGGCACCAACAATCCCAACCTCTGCTTCCAATACGAGTCGCTTCCGGCGGCACCGGTCATCCGCGTGGTGCGCGGGAATACGCTGACGGTCGGGTTGACGAATACCCTGCTCAATACCGGGACGGACAACACCGAGAACTGCACGATCGACAATTATCCGCTCGGCCCGCCGGTCTCAGGGACGTGCCCGCCGACTGAGGAACAATACAAGGCGCTGCCGGGCCCGGATGGAAAATTCTATCCGATCCAGGCGGACATCCGGCACCTGGCGGACGGGACGGTCAATCTGCATGTGCATGGATTCAGCGTCTCGGCGCGGCCGTGCCATGATGAGGTGGTACGGAGCACGCTGTATGCCGCGAATTGGGCTGCACGCATAAAACCGTTGCTGCCGTGCCAATCGGCGCCCAACGAACTCACCTACACCTACGATATCCCGGCCGATCATCCCGAGGGCCTCTACTGGTATCACGCGCACCGCCACGGGCAGGCGTTTTCCGAAACGATGATGGGGGCCACCGGCGCGATCGTCATCGAGGGCGAGGCGGACGCGCTGCGGGCCGCCCATGGCGTTACCGACGACGTCATGGTCGTTCGGGATTTCCCGGCCAGCTATGTTACATCGACGGCACCGAGGATGCCTTTCTGGGACGTCGTCGCGCAACGTTATACGCATGAGCGCGGACATACCGAACCGGCAAGCCCGGCGGTCGATCCGAGGATAGATCGCGATAACGAGTTGTCGTGCAAGACGACCGACCCTGATGCCGGCGGTGAGGAATTCACGCACGTGACGCTGAATGGCGCGCTGGTGCAGGAGACGGCTCAGTTCCCGCCGCCGGATAGCCAGGTGCTGGTGAAGACGATGACGGTCGGTGAACGTCAGCTGTGGCGGTTGGCGAACTCCACGGCGGAAACCTATATCAGCCCGCAGCTTGTGCTTTCGGTCAACGGCACGTCGACGGTGCAGCCGCTGGTCATTACTGCAATGGATGGCGTGCCGGTGCATGACGACAATGGCAACCGGCGTAACCTTGTCGTTGACACCACGAAGCACCCGCTTCTGCTGGCGACGGCCAATCGCCTGGAATTCCTGGTGCACGCTCCGCCGGCGGGCGGCACGCTCTATCTCGACAGCCAGCAGGTTATTCCCGGATGCACCGGCGATTCGATGCCGGAACGCCGGCTGCTGCGCGTCGTTTCGACGCAGGCAAAGGACGGCTCGACGGTTGCCAGCGCCGCGCCGAAAAACGATGAGGATATCCTGGCCAAGGGGGTGGAGACACAATACGTCCACATGCTCGACACGGCGCCCGACGTGCGCCGCGTGTTTGCGTTCACGGAGTATTCGCACCCGTTCACCGTGTCGAAGTCGATATGGATCAAGGGACCGCCGGCCAATCCCAGGGCCAATATCGCCGATTTCTACCTGACCCAGACCCGTGCCTCGGACGGGCAGGGAAAGCCGGTTTCTATTCGACCGTTCGACCCGCACAGCGGCGCGGATCCGGACGTCATTATCCATCTCAGGGGCCAGAAAAGCGTTACCGAGGACTGGATCATCCAGAACTACACGTTGCAGTTGCACAACTTCCACATCCACCAGATGCATTTTCGTGACATGACGCCGGCGGACCGGATCGACGGTGTGGCGCCCCTGCTGGACACCGTGAACGTGCCGGCCGCGACGCGGGTACCTTCGAGCGAGGCGGGCGTGGACGTGCCGGGGGTCCCCGGGTTCGTTCGGCTTCGCTTGCAATTCACCCGCAAGATGGTCGGCACGTTCGTGTTCCACTGCCACCTGCTTGCGCACGAGGATGGCGGCATGATGAAGCGGATCCAGGTACTGGCCGATTAGGAAAGGTTCGGGCGCTGCCGCGGCCTTTGCCGCGGTGGCGCACTGGCCTTGCTACCGGCTGCCGATCCTGACCGTGCCGGACCCCTCCACTTCCTGCGACATCGAGCCCGTTAGTTTGGCGATGTCGACGCTGCCGCTGCCGGATAGTTGCAGCTTGGCATCGCCGACGGTGCCGCCGATCTGAACTTTTCCGCTGCCGCTGGTGTCGACGTTCATTTTGCCGATGCTGCCGGCGCCGAGGCGAAATCCGCCGCTGCCCGAAATATCCAGGTCGAGGGCGGGCAGGGTGCCGCCGGCGATGTCGATGGCGCCCGAGCCGGAAATCTCGGCGTGCACGGCACCGTCCACCCGGGCCGCCGATAATTGGCCCGATCCGCTCATGTCCACGGAGAGCGTGGTGATGGCGGCCGCCTGTAGCCGGCCGGAGCCGCTGAAATCGACGGCGAGCGCGCCGATCGTGCCGAGGCGGTAGTCGCCGCTGCCGCTCTCGTCGATCGCGACGGCGAAATTCGGCGGCACGCGAACGTGGATGGTCAGCGTCGGCTCGAACCGGATGTTCTCATCGGGGCGCCAGCATCGGTCGGTCGGGCCGCGCAGCTTGGCGGCGTCGCCGCTGCCGGAGAACGCGAGTTGGGCGAGTTCCTGTGGGTTGTCGGCGGTGGCGTCGATCGTCACCTGGCCGGAGAGGGTTGGGTCGGGGTCGATCGTGACCTGGCGGGCGCAGGGCGAGGCGACGCCGAAGCTGGTGCCGGTGGCCGTCATGTGGCGCTGCTCGGCGGCGGCGGTGCCGGCAAACAGGAAAAAGGCAAAGGGCAGGGCGCGCAGGCGTGGTTTCATTGAGGGACCCTCCAAGGTGAGGCGGCGGACTGCACGGGGCGTGCCAGGATTAAATGGCTGAAAACCGCGATGGCGGGAGGGGGATGTTGGCCTTGGGGGCCAAGTGTTGGTGAGGAAGGCTAGGGTGGGAGGATTGGCTTCGCCGACCGGGGGCTCCGACGGCGTGCCGCCGCCTGCGTATGCGCTGCGCGGCGGGAATCTGCTGCGCCATGTATGGGGCTGAACGCCACCGGTTGGCTCGATGCGGATACCGTTCTCGGAATGAACAGAATTGGGGCCTGGGGCCTAAGGCCCCAGCGGGGTCCAGGGGCAGAGCCCCTGGTCTTGACTACGGCTCGTCCTTGCCGACGGACCCACAATCGGCGGCTAGCCATTTGCCGGTGATCTGGCCGGTGATGTGTTGGGGGCCTTCGGCGCCGTTGCGGTCCATGTCGAAGGTGCCGACCATGTGCTGCGGGCCGGCGAGCGTGAATTTTGCGTGCATGTTGGCGTCGGCGCCGCCTTCGTGACACACGGCGCTCATTTCCATGACGGTGCTTGTTTCGTTGACGACCTGCTGCTGGCATTCGCCGTGGCGGTGCTCATCGAAGCGGAAGCCGCGGCGCAGTTTTTCCGCGGTCAGGCAGGTCTGGTGGGAGTGCGGCTGCTGGATGGATTGCATGGAGGCTTCGATTTGGGCGCGCGCCTGGGGTGGAATGCGGGCCAGCGTTTCCGGGCTGAGGAACTGACCCTGCATGTGCACGGTGCTGGTCATTTCCCACAGGCCGGTGGTAGCGGCGAGCTCGCCGGCGATGGCGGGTGGCGCGGCCAGCAACGGCAGGGCGAACAGGACGGCGGACGGGCGCATGGCGGTGTCTCCTCGAGCCGGCCGGACCGAGTCGGACGGCTGTTGGCGCGATCATCGCCGCACCCGTGGCGCGCGTGCAACCACGGCGGCCACGACGAACCTGCGCGGCATACCATCGCTGGGGGTTGTGGCGTGCCATCGCCCGATGGTTTCGCGCAACGGACGGAGGCGTTAGTTTAACTGCGAAGCGAAATGGTATATGCGGTCAGCCTCCATTTGGGCGGAGGCTGACATGCCAGCAATTTCTGTCGATATTTCGATTTCGCTGAAATCTCTGCTGGCAGGTGTCATTGCAGGCGGCTTGTCTTGCGCCACGCCGGCACACGCGGCCAGCGAAAAAATATTGTATTCCTTCCAGGGCGGCAGCGACGGGGCGTTTCCGGTCGGCAACTTATTGAACGTTGCCGGAACCCTGTACGGCGTTACCACCGGCGCGCGGAACCTTAGTCTGCTAGGCAACATGTTTAAGCTGGCACCGTCAGGTACGCTGACGGTGCTATATACATTCAAGGGTGGCGCCGACGGTGAAGCACCGGCGGGTGGACTGATCATGAGTCGTGGCGCTCTGTAAGGCACCACGACAGGTGGCTCTTCGGGCGATGGTACGGTTTTCAAGATGACCACCGCCGGTGCGGAAACGGTGATCTATTCGTTCAAGGGCGCGCATGGCGCCGTGCCGGCCGCCGGCGTGATCGATGTTGGCGGAACGCTGTACGGCACCACGGCACTCGGCGGGGCCTACAATTCGGGCACGATTTTCAGTCTGACAAGGGCCGGTGTCGAGCAGGTTTTACATTCCTTCCAACCCTTCGGTGGTCAATTCGATGGTAACGCGCCTGGCAGCGCCCTCATCGCTATGCACGGGGTGCTCTACGGCACGACCGGGGGATGCAGCATTAGCTGCCAGGGTGCGGTGTTCCAGATGCCGCTGGGTGGGTCCGAGTCACTACTTTATCCATTCGTCTCCACCGGAGCATATCCGGCCGGGAACCTCATAGCGACGAAGGGCGCACTGCACGGCACCACTTCCGGCGGCGGTACCGACGCTCAGGGAACTGCGTTCAAGGTTTCGCTCACGGGCACGGAAACCGATTTGCATTCATTTGGTGGCGGTACGGATGGTGCGGAGCCAGGCGGCGGGCTTACCCACCTGGGCAGGGATTTCTTTGGGACAACCAGCGCAGGCGGTGGCACGGGCTGCGGCGGCGGCGGGTGCGGCACGGTATTTCGCCTGACAAGATCCGGCGCGGAAACGGTCTTATATTCTTTCAAGGGCGGCAGCGACGGGGCCAGCCCCGTTGGCAGCATGGTCGCAATAGGCCGTAAGCTATATGGCACGACCATGGCCGGGGGCGGAAGCGGCTGCTTTTCCAAAGCCGGGTGCGGGACGATCTTTGAGATTACCCCGTAGGGTAACGCGACGGGCCTAGGCGCTTTCCTGGTTTCGCGCGGTCAAGCGTCGCCGCGGCCGTCCGCGAGCATGAGTGCGCCGTGCGCGAACCGCGCAATCGGCCAGCGCGCCGTCGGGTTTCCCATATGATCAAAGCCGTATGACGTAACGCTCGCACGGGGTTCGAGTTGGCATAATATTCCTTATGCGACTGTGGGACGCGGCGCCCTCTGCGAAGCCACCTGGCCGCGGCGGCCGCGTTTGGCTAGCGTCTGGTGCGCGGCGGGGCGTGCATCCAATCGGTGGCGCCGCCGTTGTTCGGATCGGCCGGCGACCAGCCGGCGCAGCGCCCGCGACATGGGCACCCAAACCAGGAGACGCATGGCATGAGCAAAAATCGTGGCGTCATCTACGTGAAGCCCGGCGAGGTTCAGGTGGGCGATATCGCCGACCCGAAATTCGAAAATCCCGCGGGCCGCAAAATCGACCACGCCGTCATCCTGAAGGTCGTCTCGACCAATATCTGCGGATCGGACCAGCACATGGTGCGCGGCCGCACGAGCGCGCCGCCAGGCATGGTGCTGGGCCATGAAATCACCGGCGAGGTGATCGAACGCGGCTCAGATGTGGAAATGCTCGAGGTCGGCGACCTCGTCTCCGTGCCGTTCAACGTCGCCTGCGGACGCTGCCGGACCTGCCGCGAAGGCGATACCGGCGTGTGCCTGACCGTCAATCCCGGACGCGCCGGCGGCGCCTACGGGTATGTCGACATGGGCGGGTGGATCGGCGGCCAGGCGCGCTACGTCATGGTGCCCTACGCCGACTTCAACTTGCTGAAGTTCCCCGATAAGGACAAGGCAATGGCGAAAATCATGGATCTGACCATGCTGACCGACATTCTGCCGACGGGGTACCATGGCGCGCTCAGCGCCGGGGTAAAGCCGGGATCGACGGTCTATATCGCCGGCGCCGGCCCCGTGGGCCTGGCGGCCGCGGCCTCCGCCCAACTGATCGGCGCCGCCGTCATCATGATCGGCGACATGAACAAGGAACGCCTCGCCCACGCCAAGGAAGTCGGCTTCGAACCGATCGACCTTGCCGCACATGACCGGCTCGGCGAGCAGGTCGCGGCCATCATCGGCGTGCCGACAGTGGATTCCGTGGTCGATGCCGTCGGGTTCGAGGCGAAAGGGCACGCGGGCACCGATCAGCCGGCCGTGGTGCTGAACCAGGCGATGGAAATCATCCGGCCGGCCGGCGCGATCGGCATTCCGGGCCTTTATGTCACCGAGGATCCGGGCGCACACGACGAAGCGGCGAAGACGGGAAACCTCAGCCTGCGGCTGGGGCTGGGCTGGTCGAAGTCCAACTCGTTCCATACCGGGCAAACGCCGGTGCTGCGCTATAACCGGCAACTGATGGTGGCGCTGCTGAACGACCGGCTGCCGATCGCGAAGATCGTCAATGCGAAGGCGATCGACCTGGAGGAGGCACCCAGGGGCTACGCGGAGTTCGATAAGGGGATGGCGGTGAAGTTCGTGCTCGACCCGCATGGGGTGTTGGGGCGGGCAGCGTAGGTTAAGGTTAAGGCCAGGGGCTCTGCCCCTGGACCCCGCTGGGGCCAGTAGGCCCCAGACCCCATTTTTTATTGTTCCGAGACTGGCACTGGCACGGAGCCAATCGGGGCGAGCTGCTGGATGGCG
>JAATGE010000128.1 GCA_015654825.1 Rhodospirillales bacterium | reverse complement strand
CCAGACAACTGGCAGCCGCGGACGCCACTGAGAACCGTCCGAAGCCGCCCGGCCGGAGTTGTGACACCTCGGCGAATTATTCGTTGACTATTTATGACAGCTCCGGGAATGTCCTGATATACATTCGGATTTCGCGGAACCGTCATATTCGCACCGTGGCGCGGCAATGGCCCTTCATCTAGGAAGCCCGGCAGTCCTGCCGGCCGCCGCGGCGGCGAGCAGGCGCCAGGGCGCGGCTTGCGCCCGAACGGGAGCAAAGGGACGCGACCGCAGATGAGCCAGAAGCAGGTATTGAAGACGACCAGCGCAACGCTGGCGCTGATCGGCATGTTCGCCAACACCGTCGCGGTGGCGAAGGAGCCGGCGTTGACCCTGGCGACCTCCACCAACACGTTGGGCGCGCAATATGGGCGCTTCCCCGCCAAGCAAACCGATCTCAGCCGGGCGGTCAAACTCGCGCTGCTGCGCTCCAAGGTGAAGTACGTGTTCGTGCTGTTCCAGGAGAACCGCAGCTTCGACCATTATTTCGGCACCTACCCCGGCGCCAACGGGCTGCTCACCACCTTTACCCATGCCGACCCGTCCGACCCGGCGGCGCAGCCCGGCAACCAGACCGGCAGCTTCACGCAAAACATCCGCAACACCGACGGCACCTACAGCCCCATCACGCCGTTCCTCGCGCCGCACAGCATCAAGGACGTCAACGGCGCCACGCTGCAGCTCTATCCCGAGAGCATCTACTCGGTCGACCATTCGCATACCGGCATGGTCAACGACATGCATGTCGATGCAGCAACCAAATCGCTCGCCAAGAACGACGCCTATGCGCTGGATCAGGAAGGCCTGGGTTATTCCGGTGACGCATCCACCACCGCGACGGTGATTTCCACTTCCACCGGCGCGCCGCCGACCAGCAACCCTTCGCTGTCCACCAAGCAGAAGGGCCAGGTCGTGATGGCGCACGTCGATTGCGACACCATCCCGTTCCTGTGGCACTACGCCGACGTCGGCACGTTGTTCGACAACCTGCACCAGACCACGATCGGGCCGTCCACGCCGAATGCGATCGCCATGATTTCGGCGCAGGGCGGTGCCACGCAGTGGGCGCTGCATCCGAGCACGACGGGCTCGAACACCACGCCGCAGACGGTCCCGAACGAGACCGACAGCGCACCGTTCGCCGGCAGCGCCGCCGACACCTACGCCGGCAAGCCGCCCTACGGCCCCGACGAGGCAAGCTTCGCGAACTGCGCGGTCAACAACACCGGCGCCGGTGCCGGTACCGTCAACAACCTCGCCTGCCCCGCGCCTCTGGCGAACGACCCTGCCTTCGCCAGCTACACCGCGAATGCGGTGGTGGCCCTGAAAGGCCAGCAGACGAGCTACTTCGCCCCGCAGCTGACACTGACCTACGCCTCGCTGCCGCTGTCCTTCATGGGCAGCCAGATCAGCAGCATCGTCGCGCAGGACGCGCATCCGGTGCTCGACCTGGTCGACGTGCAGCACGACATCCGCCACATCGCCGCCAAGAACCCGGCGGTCTCCTGGGGCTGGTACCAGCAGGGTTTCGGCCCCGAGCCGTTCGACGGCCAGGTGGTGGTCGATACGTTCCCGGCCAGCACGCCGCACGCCTCGTACATCGTGCATCATAACGGACCGCAATATTTCGGCTACCTCGGCGACAATCCCGCCGAAATCTCCAACATGCACGGGCTGCAGCAATTCTACACCGACGTCGCCAACCGCGCGCTGCCGGCCAACGGCGGCGTGTTCTACGTGCGCGGCGGCTACTACAACAATGACGGCCTGATCACCGCCGACCCCAGCCCGGCGGTGCGCACCACGTTCTCCGGCAACGACGACCACGGCACCTATTCGGACAGCCAGATCTCCGAAGCCATGGTCGCCGATTCGGTGAACGCCATCGTCAACAGCCCCTACTGGCCGCAAAGCGCCATCATCATCAGCTACGATGAGAGCGACGGCTTCTACGATCATGCGCCGGAAGCAATCCGCAACTGGGGCCCGGACGGGCTGCCGATGTCGGGCGGTCCGCGCATTCCGACCATCGTGCTTTCGCCGTATGTCGCGGCGCACACGGTCAGCCACGTATATAGCGAACACGGATCGATCGTGCGCTTCATCGATCAGGTGTTCGGGCTGACACCGCTGACCAACCTGCCGGACGAAAAGCGTGCCCGCGCGCTGGGCGCGGCGAACCCGGCGTTCAACAGCCCCAGCGGGGCGCCGCAGACCGAACTCGGGCCGAACGACGGCAACGAAGTCGGCGATCTGGCCGAAGCGTTCGACAACGATCGCCTGCTCGGCAAGGTCGCACCGCTGCCGGCCAGCGCGTTCACGATCCCGGCCAGCACCGTCACGACCCTGCCGCACTACGCCGGCGCGGGCTGCTCGACGCTGGGCTTTACGCCGACCGACTATCCGAACGGCTACGGCGCGGGCAAGGAAAGCGATCCCCCGCCGGCGGACTTCAACCCGCGCCCGACCGTTTCGCCGGGCGTGCCTTACCTGGAGCAGACTATCCTGGGCGGGAATGTTACTTCGCCCTGGACGCCGTAAGTTAGGAAAGGCCAGGGGGCTCTGAGTTTGTGATT
>JAATGE010000150.1 GCA_015654825.1 Rhodospirillales bacterium | reverse complement strand
GCCCGACCTATGACGGCACCGAGGAAGAGCCGGTGGTGCTGCCCGCCGCCTTCCCGAACCTGCTGGCCAACGGCGCCGCCGGCATCGCCGTCGGCATGGCCACCTCCATTCCGCCGCACAATGCGGGCGAGCTGTGCGCCGCGGCGCTGCACCTGGTGCGCAACCCCAAGGCCACCACGGCGGATTTGCTGAAACACGTGCCGGGGCCGGATTTCCCCACCGGCGGCATTCTGGTGGAAGATGCGGCCTCGATCCGAACCGCCTATGAAACCGGTCGCGGCGGCTTCCGCCTGCGCGCGCGCTGGGCAATGGAACAGGGCCGCTTCGCGACCTGGGTCATCGTGGTCACCGAAATCCCGTACCAGGTGCAGAAGTCAAAGCTGATCGAGCAGATCGCGGCGCTGATGGAAGCGAAAAAGCTGCCGCTGCTCGGCGACGTGCGCGACGAAAGCGCCGAACAGGTGCGCCTGGTGTTCGAACCGAAAAGTCGTGGCGTCGAGCCTGAAGTCCTGATGGAGACGCTGTTCCGCGCCACCGATCTGGAACTCCGCTTTCCACTGAACATGAACGTCATCACCGCCGATCGCACACCCATCGTGATGGGCCTGCGGGACGTGCTGCGCGCCTGGCTCGATCACCGCCACGAAGTGCTGCTACGGCGCACCAATCACCGCCTCGCCGCCATCGAGAAACGTCTCGAAATCCTTGACGGTTTCCTGCGCGTCTTCCTCGATCTCGACCGCGTGATCCGCATCATCCGCGAGCAGGACGACGCCAAAACCGGGCTGATGCGAGCGTTCAAGCTGACCGATGTGCAGGCCGAAGCCATCCTGAACATGCGGCTGCGCAGCCTGCGCCGGCTCGAGGAAATGGAAATCAAGCGCGAGCACAAGGCGCTGACCAAGGAACGCACCGAAATTCGTGCGCTGCTCGGCAGCGAGAAACTGCGCTGGGAACGCATCGGCACCGAAATCGAGGAAACCGCGCAGAAATTCGGCGGCGGCGCGCTCGGCAAGCGCCGCACCGATATCGCGGCACCCCCGGCGCCCGTCGACGTCAGCGCCATCGTACAGGTCGAGCGCGAGCCGATTACCGTCATCCTGTCGGAAAAAGGCTGGGTGCGCGCGGCCCGCGGCCACATCGCCGACGGCGAGGGCCAGAAATTCAAGGAAGGCGACAAGCTGCGCCTTCTGCTGCCGTGCGAAACCACCGACCGGCTGGTGCTGTTCGCCACCGACGGCCGCGTCTTCACCCTACGCGCCGCCGATGTGCCGCGCGGCCGCGGCGACGGCCAACCGATCAGGCTGATGATCGACCTGGCTAACCAGGACGATATCGTAGCGTTCTTCGTCTGGCGGGACGATGCGCGCTACCTGGTCGCCGGCCAGTCGGGCCGCGGATTCATCGTCAAGGCGGCGGACCTCGTCGCGGAAAAACGCACCGGCAAGCAGGTACTGAACGTGCGCGACGGCGAGCGCGCACTGCTTTGCGTGCCGGCCGCCGGTGATCACGTGGCCGTGGTCGGCGAGAATCGCAAATTGCTGGTGTTTCCGCTCGATCAGCTGCCCGAACTGGCGCGCGGCACCGGCGTCGCGCTGCAGAAATACCGCGAAGGCGGCCTCGCCGACGCCAAGGTCTTTGCCATCGCCGACGGCCTGACCTGGAAATCCGGCGAACGCACCCGCACCGAAACCGGCCTCGTCGACTGGCTGGGCGAACGCGCCCAAACTGGCCGAATGCCGCCCAGCGGCTTCCCCCGTAGTGGGCGGTTCTCGGGCTAGAGGGAAGCAGGAAGGCCAGGGGGCTCTGCCCCCTGGACCCCCGCTAAGGACAAGTCCTTAGAACCTGTCACTTTAGTCGGGGCAGAAGGAGGGGGGCAGCGAGTGCGTGGGCAAGGACTTGTTGCCCGCCTCCTTCTGCCCCGACCAATTAAATGGGGTCTGGGGACTTGTCCCCAGCTTGGCCCAGGGGGCTGACCCCCTGGCCTTTCTTCCTCCTTTGCACGCGCACGCCACGCGGGGTAGCGTCGGTGGCAAAGCAAGGGATGGAAATGGTCATGCGCGGAATCGGGCTAGGGATTGCTGTTGCGTTGGTTGCGGGGCCGGCTTCGGCCCGCATGGTCACCACGGTCGGCGTGCCGACGCCGGTTGTACAAACCACGGGCGGCCCCATTCAGGGTTATCAGCTCGGCGGCATTAATTTTTTCCTCGGCGTTCCCTACGCGGCGCCGCCGGTCGGCAGCCTGCGCTGGGTAGCGCCGACGCCGCCTTCCTTCCAGGGCGCGACGCGCCAGACGGTCGCGTTCGGCAATTTCTGTCCGCAGGGCCTGAGCCAGCTCAGCCCGGGCGGCGGCAGCGAGGATTGCCTCTATCTGAACGTGGAGGGGCCGGCGTCGGCCACACAAGGCAGCAAGCTGCCTGTCATGGTATGGATCCATGGCGGCGGGCTCACGACCGGATCGGGCCAGGAATATAACGGCACAAGCCTGATACAGGGCGGCAACGTAATTTTTGTCTCGCTCAATTACCGGCTCGGCCTGCTCGGCTTCATGGGCCATCCGGCGCTGGCCGCGGAAGACACGGTACATCACAGCTCCGGCAATTACGGCATGCTGGACCAGCAGGCGGCGCTCGCCTGGGTGCGCGCCAACATCGCCAATTTCGGTGGCGATCCGAACAACCTGACGATCTTCGGCGAATCCGCCGGCGGCCAAAGCGTCATCACCCAGCTCTACTCGCCGCTGACCGGCAAACTGAAGGCGGCGATCATCGAGAGCGGCGCCTATGCGCGCACCTACCCGACGCAGGCCGAGGCGCAATCGCAAGGCACGTCGCTCGCAACCACGTTCGGCTGCACCGACCAGACCGCCGCCTGCCTGCGCACAATACCGGCAGCGGCCCTGGTGGTCGCCGGCGGCAGCGACGATACCGGCTCCTCGTCCGTGATCGCCCCGAACGTCGACGGCTGGATGCTGACGCAGCAGCCGTTCCAGGCCTTCGCCGCCGGCAATTTCCAGCACATTCCGATCATCGACGGCAGCAACCACGACGAATACCGGCTGTTCGTCTCCGAGAACGATTTGCTGAACGCGATCGGCGGCCATCCCGGCGGCTATACCGCCGCGGACTATATCGCGCTGGTGCAAGGCCTGGCGGGCAGTTTCGCGCCGCAGGTGCTGGCGGAATATCCGCTGTCGAAATACCCGAGCCCGAATTACGCCGTTGCCGCCGTCGGCACCGACTACGCGTTCTCCTGCGGCGCATTGCTGCTCGACGCGTTGATGTCGCAATACACCTCGGTCTACGCCTACGAGTTCAACGACATCAATCCGCCGAACATCTTCCTGCCGCCGGACCCGTTCATGACCAGCATCGGCGACAGCCACGCGATCGAATTGCCGTATCTGTTCCCGACCTATCGCAACGTAACGCTGAATCTCGGCCCCGCCGCGTTTACGCTACCGCAACAATATCTCGGCGGCGGCATGCGCGCCGCCTGGACCAGCCTGGCGCGCTACGGCCGGCCACTCAATCCGCGCGGCGGCGCCTGGGGCAAATACAGCGTCGCGGCGCACGCCTTCGCCTCGTTCGTGGCACCGTCGAACGGCACCGAGACCGGGTTCTATACCGACCACAAATGCAATTTCTGGGGGCCGGCGCTGCTGAGCGAAGCTGGACTGCCGCCTGAGACGCAGTATTAGGCAACGAAAGGCCAGGGGCTCTGCCCCTGGACCACGCTGGGGCCAGTAGGCCCCAGACCCCCATTTTATTGGTTCCGCGCCTGGCATCGGCCCGGAGTCGATACCAGACCCGCCGTTTCGCCGGATCGGTACAGAAAACTCCCGCCGCGCAGCGCATACGACGGCGGCGGCACGCCGTCTTGGGTCCAGGGCGGAGCCCCCGGCCTGCTTCCCTAATCCGCGGCCTCCGGCACCAGCAGCGTCCCCGTGCGCATGCCGTGATCGCCCAGGTCCGCATCGGTAAGCGCCCGCCACGACCCACCGGCGAGGATTTCGCTCGGCCGAAACCGTGCCTTGTAGGCCATCTTGCGGCTCTCCGGCACCCAGTAGCCCAGGTAGACGTAAGGCAGCCCCAGCGCGCGGGCGCGTTCGATCAGCCAGATGATCGTGTAGGTGCCGAGCGACTGCTTTTCCAATTCCGGAGCAAAAAAGCTGTACACCGCCGAAAGCCCGTCGCCGAGGCGGTCCCCGAGGCACGCGGCGACCAGTTGGTCCTCCGGCCCGCGGAACTCCACCATCACCGTTTCGATCGGCGTGTCCTCCACCATGGCGCGGTAGTCGTAGAAACTCATGGTGGCCATGTCGCCGTCGCCGTGGCGGGCCTGCTGGTAGCGTTGGAACAGGGCGAACTGTTCCGCGGTGGCCCGCGCCGGCACCTCGAACCCCTCCACGTCCTGATTGGCGCGGGCGATACGGCGCTGGGTGCGGTCCGGCGCGAACGCAGCGGCCCGGATGCGGATCGGCACGCAGGCGGAGCACGCGGGGCACACCGGGGCGTAGGCGATATTGTGGCTGCGGCGGAACCCGGCGCGGGACAGGCGGTCGTGCAGCGCGTCGGCGTCGGGCCCGGTGATTTCAGTCACTACCTTGCGTTCGATCCTGCCGGCGACGTACGGGCAGGGCAGGGGCGCCGTGGTATAGAAAAACTGCGGCCGACGCGGCGGCTTGTAAGTCATCTACCGGGATATCCCCCGGCCATCGTCCAGATCGGCGCGACTTGCGGCACCGCATCGGCGCGCACCACCGCCAGTCCGCTGACGATGTCGTGCAGGCAGCGGGCCCGGCGGGTAAACAGCGCGGCGAGCAGCCAGATGGCGCCGGCCCACATCGTCACCGCGTAGCCGATCGCATAGACCAGCGCCTGCGCCGGCGTGGGTCGTCCAAGATCCTCGTCACGCACCACGCGCAGTCCGACGGCCGCCTGGCCGGGTGTCGCCTGGCCCGGCGAGGCCACGAACAGCGCGACGTAGACCAGCGGCACGACCCAGAGCCCGCCGAGCAAAAACCAGCCGAGGCCGAACGTGATGAACCCCGCCACCCAGAGCAGAATGCGCAGCGCGGACAGCACCACGGCCATCAGCAGCAGGTCGATGAACCAGCCGCCGACGCGCCGGCCCGTCACGCCTTGCGTGAGCAACACCTCGTCGACGAACACAGACCCGCTCATGGCCCCCAGCCTTCCCACCGCGGCGCGCGACGGCGACGCGTGCCGAAGCATAGAATGATCATGGCGCCGGGGCGGTGCAAGCATAGCGTTGGGGCGCGGCCTCGATGCGGGCGGGCGACACGGAATGGGACGCTGGTGCCGTTGCCAAAAGAACAGAAGAAAGCGCTTCTTTTTGAAAAAAGAAGCAAAAACTTTTGTT
>JAATGE010000034.1 GCA_015654825.1 Rhodospirillales bacterium | reverse complement strand
CTGGCCCCAGCGGGTCCAGGGCAGAGCCCTGGCCTTCTACACTCCGCCCCAAGCCACCGGGCGCACCCGCAGCAGCGGAATGGTCCCGATCGAAACGGTGCTATCCTTCAGCGTCAGCGGCACCGAGAGCGGCGCGGCGCCCCCGTCCGCGCCGGGCGCCGGCGCCATCAGACCCAGCACCGCCTTCGCCGTCTGCGCCACGCCATCGGGAATTGTCCCGCCGTTCGCCAGTGCATCGATCGTCGCTTCCCACCCCCGCACGTCCGCCCGCCCGTGCCCCGCCGGCTGCAGCTTGTCGTCCAGCCCCAGCGTGGCCGACGCGGACATATCCAGCGGCCCCCATTTCACTGCCAGCCGCGTTATATCGACGGCGCCGCCCCAATCCCGCCAGGCGCGCGCCTGCTCCAGCGGCGAGCGGCCTGACAATGCCGGGCTGGCCAGCCCGATATCCGCCGCCAGCCGGCTCACCGTCGCCCCCAGCGGCCAGCGCCCCTTGTCCGGCAGCCCGATGCCGTGCGCCTGCACCTGCAGCTGCAGGCTGGTGCGTGCGGCCCCGCCGCGCGCGCCCAGCAACTGCAGGTCCAGCCCGTCGATCCTCACATCCTGCGGATTGCCGGAGCCGCGCATGCCGGCCGTCAGCCCGGCCGCCTCGATGCGTATGTGATCCGGGCGCCCCCCGCCGAGCGGCACTTGCGCGAACAGCGTATCGGCATTCAGCACCACCGCCTGCCCGGCCGCGGCGCGCACCACCTGCTGGCCCTGCGGCGCCACCTGCAGCCGCCACGGATGCAGCAGCGGCAGCGACAGCACGACGCGCTGGGCATGCCAATCCACCCCGCCCGGCACCAGCGCCTGGCCGCCGCTCAAGGTCAGCTCGGAAATTTTCAGTGTCGCGCCGAATGGAAAGCCGCCGCCCGAAATCCCGGCGCTGCTGACCCTCCAACCCTGGCTTTCCGCCGAATGCCGCCACAGCGCGAACTCCGCCTGCATGCGTTGCAGCAGCAGCCGGCACCCCAGCCAGTCGAGGACCAGCAGAACGCCGAGCGAGGCGGCAATGCGCGCAATCCAACGAAGCTGCATAACGGGCTTTCAAAACCTTGAGGCAAACTCATCCACAGCATGCGCGGCGATGCGGGGCGCACAAGTTAACCCGCCGCAACCCGACGATGCGCCGCAGCAAGGATCGCCGGCGCGCACCGCCCCAGGCCTCCGCGAATCAAGCACTTGCCTGAAGTTTTCCCACTCCGCCGCTACCTAGGTCGTACCGCCCGATGAGGCCGCCGGGCCGGCCTTCGCGGCCGTTTTCAACGTTTTGTCACAGTCCGTTCAGCTTGCCCGGCAGCCCGGCCGGGCCATTCCCCACAGACTTATCCACAGGCTCGAAGCCAGCAGCCTCGCACGTCCGCCAGTGCGCCTCGATCGCATCGAGTAACTCCAGCCGCTTCGTGCCCGCCGGTATCGGCGCCCCGATAGCGATATGAATGACCCCCGGACGTTTCAAAAACGCGCGCCGGCCCCAGTGTAGCCCGGAATCGGTTGCCACCGGAATGACCGGCAGCCCCAGCCGCGCCGCGATCGCGGCAATGCCCGGCTGCAGCTTCACCCGCACGCCAGGCGCCACCCGCGTGCCCTCGGGGAAAATCAGGATCTGACGGCCTGCCCCGCGGGCGGCCTCGGTTGCCGTCAGCACGGCCCGTAACGCCGCGGCCCCCGCTGCACGGTCCACCCGGATCATGCCCGCCGCCAGCAGCATCGGCCCGAACAGCGGAATGCGCGTCAGCTCCTGCTTCACGACGTAGCTCGGCCGCGGCACCAAGGTCAGCCACACCAGCGTGTCGAAGGCCGACTGGTGCTGGCTCGCCAGCAATGCCGCGCCGTCCCCGGGCAGCAACTCCAGGCCGGTCACGCTAACGCGGATGCCGCAGATCTCCCGCGCCCCCCACAGCACAACGCGCACCCAGAACCGCGCATAGTCCAGCGCCCTTGTGGGCGCGACCAGGCGCAGCAGCGGCGTGGGCAGGGCGAGGATGAACGTCAGGCCGAAGAAGTAGACATTGAACAGGGCGGCTCGAATCGTGGTCATCCAAGAAGGCTAGGGGCTTTGCCCCTGGGACCCCACTGGGGCCGTAGGCCCCAGACCCCATTTAATCTGATTGGAATTCGACATGACTTCTCGGCTGCGCTGCCCTAGCCACTCAGTCTCGTCAGGCCGGCGGTCGCGGCTAGCCACTTGCTGTATTCCGCGGCCAGCAACCGCAGCCTGGCCAGCCCGCCATGCCTTAGCGCGGGCGGCACCACGGGCGCCGGGTACAGCGCCACTCCGGGCAGGTCGCGGCGGATTTCGGTCAGCGCGCGACGCATATGGTAGCCTGCGGTCACCACGATCAGCGACTGCATCCCCTGCGACCTCGCCCACGCCGCGGTTTCAGCCGCGTTGCCCAGCGTATCGGTCGCGTCATGCCCTAGCGTCACCCGCCCCGCCAGCGCCTCGGCATCGATACCCGTGCTGCGGGCCAGCATCGGCAGCACGATGTTGTCATTGACGCCCGATATCAGCAGCCGGTCGGCCCGCCCGGCGCGCAGCAGGATCAGCGCCGTCGCCACGCGCTCGGCCCCCCCGGTCAGCGCGACAATCCCGTCGGCGTGCGGCGGCGGGCTCGGTTCGCGCAACGCGTCCTGCGCGAACCAGAAGAAACCCACGAGCCAGGCGACGGCGGGCAGCAACGCCAGCCAGATCAGCCTTGGCGCTCTAGTTCTCGCGCCGGTCATGGCAGGCGGCCAAGCCACCCTCGGACGGTCGCCTGCGCGGTCGCCCACCCAATCAGCGCGGCGACCAGCGGCAACGAAACCAGCTCCGCCCACAGCATCGGCGGCAGCGCCCGCAACAACTGCGCCGGCTGCAGCGGCTGCGCGTCCGCCGTCGCGAACGGGGCCGCAAGGCTCGCCAATCCCAGCAGCACGGGCAGCACCAGCAGCACCCCCAGCAGCGCGCCGGCCACCGCCAGCATCATCACACGTTCGGCGAACTGGCTGGCAATCATTCCATCGGTGGCACCGAGCCCGTGCACGATCTCGATCGCGTCGCGCCGAGCCGCCAGCCCCGCGCGCGTCGCCACCGCCACCACGGCCGACGCCACGAACGCCACCACCAGCAGCGCCAGCGCCGCGCATGCCCGCAAGCTGCGCACCAGGTCAGCCAGCCGCGTCAGCCAGGCACCGTTGCGCTCCACCAGCGTGCCCGGTGCCGCCCGCGCCAGCCGCGCCGCCGCCCCCGTGGCGTCGAACGGATCTCCGCTCAGCCGCACCTCGAACATCGCCGGCAGCGGCAGCGACAGATGCCCGGGATCCTCGCCGAGCCACGGCTTCAGCAGCGTGGCGATTTCCGCCGCCGACAGCCGCCGGAACGTGGCAATCCCGAGCGTGTCGCCCAGCGCGTGCGTGACGACTTCCGCCCTGGTGCCGCCGACCGCCGGCGCCTCCGGCATCGGCACCTGCACCGTCAGCATGCTCGCGGCGCCGGTGCGCCAATGCTCCGCCAGGCCCGCGGCCGCCATCGCGCCGGCCAGCGCCAGCGCCGCCAGGAACGTCATCGCCGCCACCAGCAACGGCAGCAGCCGGTCCGACAAGGCACGCCGCAACCCCAGATCGTCTGCCCGGGCCGGGCGCAACGAGCGCGCCATCAGGTCGCTTCCTCGGCGCGAGGCACGTCATCGCTCGCCCCATCATGCACCAGCCGGCCCTCGGCCAGTACCAGCGCCCGCCCGGGATAGCGGGCCACCAGCGCGGTGCTGTGGGTGGCCACCACGACCGAGGTGCCCAGCCTGTTGAGTTCGCGCAGCAGCTGCATAAGCCGCTCCGCCTGCGTATCGTCGAGGTTGCCGGTCGGCTCGTCCGCCAGCAGCAGCGCCGGGCGGCCGATGACGGCGCGCGCGATCGCCACCCGCTGCTGCTCGCCGCCCGAAAGCTCGGCCGGGAGCGCTTCGGCACGACGGGTCAGCGTCACCCAGCGCAGCATTTCCGCGACATCGGCGCGCACCTGGCCCTCCGGCCGGCCCGCCAGGCGCAACGGCAGCGCCACATTATCGAACGCCGACAAATGCGGCAGCAGGCGGAAATCCTGGAAAACCATGCCGATCCTGCGGCGCAGCAGCGGCAACTCGGCACGCGACGCGCGCTCCACCGCGGCACCGAGCAATTGCAGCCGGCCGCTGGTCGGCCGCACCGCCAGGGTCAGCAGCCGCAGCAGACTGGTCTTGCCCGCTCCGGAAGGACCCAGCAGCCAGCGGAATCCGCCTTCCGCCATGGCGAAATTCAGGTCATGCAGCACCTCGGCACCGCCTGGGCCGCCGTAGCGCAATCCTACACTCTCCAGCCTTACCATGCCTCGCGACTCGAATCCCGCTCCGACGCCCGCGTGGCAGTTGTGGCGCGCGCATTCGGCCATTGCCAAGCGCGGCCATTGCCAAGCCGCGGAGGGATTTCGCACGATACGCCGCGCCGAAGGGACATCGTAATGAAAATCGTCTGCCCGTCCTGCGCCGCCACCTACGAGGTCCCTGATTCGGTGGTGGCCGCCAAACGTGCCGTGCGATGCGCGCGTTGCGGCGGCGACTGGGTGCCCGGCGCCGGCGAAGCGTCGCCGGCGGCACCATCGGCGGACGCGGCACCGATCCCGCCTGCCCCGCTCGCACCCCCCCACGCGCCCGTTCCGTTGCCCGAGCCCGAGCCGGAACCCGAGCCCGAGCCCGTAGCGGAAGCCGCGCCGGTGGCCGAGGAACCGCCCGTATCCAGCCAGAAACCCAGCCCGTTCGTCCGCGAGCCGCCGCCGATCATCTGGGAGACACCGGGACCCGGATCCGTGGCGCCACCGCCGGTGGCACCGCCGCCGCCGGCACCGGCGCCACCACCGCCGTCGCTCGGCGGCACAAAGTGGCAAAGCGTCGCCGAAGCGCTCGCGGCGGAGGCAGCCGCCATCCCGCCGCCCGCGACAAATGTAAAAACGCCTGTTACCGCCTGGGTCGCCAGCGTCGCCCTGCTGGCGATCCTGCTGCTGGCCTCGGTGGCGTTCCGCGAGCCGCTGATGAAAGCCTGGCCCGCCAGCACGCGGCTTTATGCCGCCCTCGGCCTCTACCGCCCGTGATGCGGGCCTACGTGATGCGCCGTCGCGTGCATGTGGTGGCTATGCGCGGCGCCCCCGTGACGAGCGGCGTGCGCCCGCGGAGCGGCGAGGGCTCCCGTGGTGAAAAAGCCGGCAATCAACGCCGCCAGAATCAGGCTTTTGGTCATCATGAACGCCTTGGGTTGAAGGATGCGATCCGCGCCCGAAACGCGGAAAACCACTCTAGGGCGATTGCCTCGGAGTCGCAAGGAAGCTCGATGCCGCGAACCTCAATCCGCCCTTCCATGCTTGCCGCCGGCTCGGTGTAACAGCCTCGATCAAATTCCTCCACAACCGACCCAACCCAATGGTGTCCTTATGAGCGCATTGTTTTCTCCGATTACGCTGCGTGGCCTGGTGCTCCCGAACCGCATCGTCGTCTCGCCGATGTGCCAATATTCGGCCGAAAACGGCCTGGCGAACGCATGGCATTTCGTTCACATCGGCGGCCTCGCCCTCTCCGGCGCCGCCATGTTCTGCATCGAGGGCACGGCTGTTACCGCCGAAGGCCGCATCACCCCCGGAGATCTCGGCCTCTGGGACGATGCGACCGAAGCGGCGCTACAGCCCATTCTCGCAGCCGTGCGGAAATACTCGAAAACCGCGGTCGCCATCCAACTCGCGCACGCCGGGCGCAAGGGCTCCAGCCGCGTGCCCTGGGAAGGCGGTGCGTACATTCCGGTTTCCGACGGCGGCTGGGTGCCGCCCGCGCCCTCGCCATTGCCCCACAAAGCCGGCGAAACGCCGCCCGTCGCGCTCGATGCCGCCGGCCTCGCCGACGTGCGCGCGGCGTTCGTCGCAGCGACCAAACGCGCCGCACGCCTCGGCATCGATGCCATCGAAATCCACGGCGCGCACGGCTATCTGCTGCACGAATTCCTGTCGCCCCTCGCCAATAAGCGCACCGACGCCTACGGCGGCTCGCTGGAAAACCGCATGCGCTTCCCGCTCGAAATCTTCGAAGCGGTACGCGCCGCGTTCCCGCCGGATAAACCCGTCGGCGTGAAAGTCTCCGCGGTAGACTGGGTCGAGGGCGGCTGGGACCTGCCGCAAAGCATCGAATATGCCAAGGCATTGAAGCAGCGCGGCGCCGACTGGGTCACGGCATCCTCCGGCGGCGTATCTCCGTTGCAGAAAATCACCGTCGGACCCGGCTATCACGTTCCGTTCGCGGAAGGCATCAGGAACGGCGCGGACATCACCACCATCGCGGTCGGCCTGATTACCGAACCACATCAGGCCGAGGAAATCATCGCCAGCGGCAAGGCGGATCTCGTCGCCCTCGCCCGGGCAATGCTGTACGATCCTCGCTGGGGCTGGCACGCCGCCGCCGAACTCGGCGCCACCGTCGACGCACCGCCGCCCTACTGGCGCGCGCCGCCGCACGAGTTCAAGGATTTGTTTGGTAGTATCGTTTACGGGGCGCGGTAAGGGAAGTCTAAGGAAGGCCAGGGCTCTGCCCTGGACCCGCTGGGGCCAGTAGGCCCCAGACCCCATTCATTGGGGGGAACGGCTAAGCCATAAGTCCACGTAATGGCTTCGCCGGGAAGCCGATGAAAAGCCGCGCAGCGCTATCGGGGGTCTGGGGCCTCAGGCCCCAGCGGGTCCAGGGCAGAGCCCTGGCCTTCCTTGCCTTACCCTGCCGCCCTCACTCGATTTAGCCCCGGATCGTTCGGCGGATTCTCAACGCAACTCGTCCCGTCCGCACCATAAATACTGAACACGCACGCATTGCAGTGCGTACACCCGGAGCGCGTCACTGCGCCGCTGCGGAATTTCGCCACCAGGCCCGGATCATGCAGCAGCGCGCGCGCCATTGCCACGCAATCGAAACCTTCCGCCAGCAGCGCCTCCACGTTCTCCAGCGCCACGGCGCCGCCCAGATAGGCGAGCTTCATTTTCACCGCGGCCCTGATGCGGCGCGATTCATTCAGCCGATACATGTCCTGGAAGCGCAAATCCTTCGGCACTCCCAGCGACGCCAGCCTCAGGAAAAGCCGTTGCAGTGCGCTGTTGCCCAGCGCCGCCCGCATCGCCGGCATATTCATCGGGCTGCCGAACATGTACCAGACGGACTCCATGTTGCGTCCGGACGATAGCACCAGCAGGTCCGCGCCGGCCTGCTCCAGCATGCGCGCGGTCACCGCCGCGTCCTCCGCCGTGGCGCCGCCCGCAACGCCATCCGCCACATTGATCTTGGCCGTCACCGCCATGTGGCCGCCCACGCTCTCCTTGACGCGGGCGAAGACCATGAGCGGAAAGCGCATCCGCGCCTCGGCATCGCCGCCAAATGCATCGCGCCGCTTGTTCGACAGTGGCGAAATGAACTGGTTCAGCAGGTAGCCATGCCCCATGTGCACTTCGACGCCATCGAAGCCCGCCTCCCGGCACAGCAGCGCGCCCGCGGTGAACTGCGCCGCGACGCGTGCCATATCGGCATCGTTCATCGCCCGCTGGAAGTAATTGCCGGCGAGCAGGCCTGCCTTGTTGACGCCGCCCGACGCGCTGATGGCGCGATGCCCCAGCCGCAACCCGGTGACAAAACTGCCGCCATGGGTGAGTTGCGCGGCGATCGCGGCACCTTCGGCGTGGACCGCATCGGTGAGCGCCCGCAGATCCGCCAGGATCGAGGGCCGCAGCCAGATCTGGTTCGCGAGCGAGCGCCCTTCCGGTGCGACGGCGAAATAGGCCGCGGTGGTCATGCCCACGCCGCCGGCGGCCAGCGCGCGGTGGTGTTCCACCAGCGCCCTGGACGGCGCCCCATCCACGGTCATTGCCTCGTTCGCGGCCGCCTTGATGAACCGGTTGCGGATCGTGATCGGCCCGATCCGCACCGCATCGAACGGCGAGACCGCGCCTTGCATGGAAAGCCCGCGTCCGACCGCCCCGCGCCTCAGAACTTCAACGACGCATTCATGCCGATAGTCAGCGGACGCAGCGTAAATCCCTGCGTATTCGGCTGCACCACGCCGCGGTAATTAAAGCCGTACAGCGGTCCCGCCTGGCCCGGAATATCCACGCCGGAACCCTGAATATCCGGCTCCTGGATAATCTTGTTGTTGTTGGTGAGGTTCTTGCCGAACACAGTGAATTCCCAGCGCCCGTAATCCAGCCCGACGGCGGCATCCAGGGTAATGTAGGAAGGCCGCTTATAGTCGGCGTTGCCGGCGATCGGCTGGCCGTGGCTCTGCCCCACCCAGGGAATGTCGACGGTGAAGAAGCCGTTGACCTCGTCGGCGACGACGAATTCCTGCCGCGCGTCGAAATCCAGGTTGAACCGCGGCACGCCGGGAACGATCTCGCCGGGTGCGGTGCCTTCCAGGATCGTGCTGCCGACATGGACGCCGTCGTCGAGTGTCGCATGGGTGTAGCTGCCGGAAAGCCCCGCCGTCAGCGACTCGGTGACGCGGCCGCGCAGTTCGAATTCGGCACCGTAGCTTTTCGCGTTGCCCGCATTGGTTTCGAACGAGTCGCCGCTCGAGGTCAACGGAATGTTCTGCTGGATATCGTTCCACAAAATGTAGAACAGATCGCCGGAGGCAACGATGCGGCCGCCAAAGAAGCGGCCCTTGTCGCCGATTTCAAAGTTCCACAGCTTGTCCGGCCCGTATTGCGTCGGCGAACTGTGGATGCCCAACTGGTTGAGGTCGTAGGACGGCGTGCCGAACGCCTGCGCCTGGTCGGGGATATAGGCAAGCGCGCGGTTCTCGCTGCCCAGCCTGAAGCCTTTCGAGATGTTGGCATAGATCGTGTTGGTCGGATCGACATCCCAGCCGAACGCGAATTTCGGCGTAAATGCATAGAAATGCCCGACGCTCGAAGTCGGACCGGTCAGCCCATAGCTGTAGAAATACTCGTTGTCGGAATCCTCGCCGTCGCGCGCATACAGGTAGCGGCCGCCGAACGTAACCCGGATATTCGGCGCCGGATAATACGTCGCCTCGCCGAACACGGCGTATTGCGACGTATTGTACGATTGAAAGCCGCTATACACCTTGTCGTTGACGATGAAGCCCGGCGCGCCGCCGGAAATGATCGTGGGGTCCGACGGATCGGCGTTGAACCGGGAGAAGGCGGCGTTCGCGCCCTGCACGGTTTCGTTGTCGGTCGCCTTGGAATATTCGCTCGAAACATAAACGCCGACCAGCCAGGTGAACGGTAGCCCGCCCGGCTCATACGGCTTGGAAACCAGCCTCACCTCCTGCTGGAACTGCCGCACCTGGTTGTTGAAGCGGGTGTAGCTCGGCAGATTGAACAGCGCCTGGTAGAGCCCCGGCGGCGCGTTGAAAACGTCGTTGCCGTCATCGTCCGCGCAGGTCAGCGCCTGGTTCAGCGGATCGCAGACATACAGCGACAAATTGTCATAGATCGTGCTGTCCAGCGTGCGCCGGAACGATCGAGAATACGAACTGGTCACCGAAATCAGGTTGGCGAAGCCCAGATCCGCGTTCGCCGTGATGCTCGGCATGAGCATCTTGTCCTGGCCCGGCTCCGCCACCGTCTTCGGCGTCTGGAAGTTGGGCAACGCCAGGTACTGCGCATCCGAATCGCGCGAGACAATGTTCTGGTAGAACACCGACGGCGTAATGGTCAGCCAGTCGTTCGGCTGCAGCAGGGCGCTCACCCGCGCCACATTGAAGCCGTTCGAGTTGATGCCGCTCTTGATCGTGCCGCCGGTCGCGGGATTGATGTTGCTGATGTAGCCGGCGTCGCCGCCGGTCTCGCCGGCAACGCGCAACGCCGCGCGCCCGTCCATCAGCGGAACGTTCAGCACGCCCTGCTCGTCCCAGTTCGGCCCGCCGCCATGATACGTCCCCGACAGTTCGGAGAATATGCTGCCGCCGAATTGCGTCGGATCGGGCTGGTTGCTGAGATATCTCACCGTGCCGCCGAGCGCGCTCGCGCCGTACAGCGTGCCCTGCGGCCCGCGCAGCACTTCCACCCGCGAAATGTCCAGGAAGCGCGGCTCGGCGGTGCCCTGGGTGTAGATGTTACGCGTGGTCAGCGACACGTCGTCGAGATACAGCGCCACCGTGGCGGTGCCCGCCTGGCTGGCGATACCGCGTATCTCGAGCGTCGAAAGCCCCTCGCCGGCCTGGCTGGAGAACGACAGGTTCGGCACCGCCCGCGTCAGATCGGCAAAATTCTGGATGTGGTCCGCCTTGATCTTGGCCCCGCTCAGCACCGTGATGCTGACCGGCACCTTGCGCACATTCTCGCTGCGTTTTTGCGCGGTAACCGTCACCTCTTCCACATGCGGCGCGGCCGCCGGCGCCGGCGCACCGGCGGTCACGGTCCCGGCGGTCTGTGCGCTCGCCTGGGCAATCGCAAGCAGCGAGGCGCCGCCGGCCAGCAGACCGGCGAGGGAGAGACGAAGATGCTTGCGCATGTTTGGGGCCCCGGGTTCTTTAGTTATCGGCAAGTTCAACTTGTGATCATAATTCAAAATCCGCGTGGCCATGCAAGCGCAATGGTCCCGCTTGGCCCGCTCCGGCGCATCGGCGCGCCGGGGCGTTGCCAACAAACCTCACGCCATGCGTCTCGGGGTTTGCTAAGGCCGCTACCGGCAGCGCCGCCCATGCGGCGCGCGGAGGCGGCACGCGATGGAAGATAAACCGGCGGCCTGGCTCCAACTCCCGGCCGGCACCAGGTTCGTCGATGCCTTCGTCATCGACGTGAACGGCATCGCGCGTGGCAAGCGCCTGCCCGCACCCGATTTTTCCGCCGCCGGCGGCAGCGTGGCGTTTTCCGCCAGCGCGCTGGTGCTGGACGCCCAGGGCAACAGCCAGGGCCCGCTCGGCGTCGGCAAGGCGGACGGCGATCCGGACGCGATCGGCGCGCCGGTCGCGGGCTTCGTCGCACCGGTGCCGTGGGCCGGCGAAGGCCTCGCCCAGGCGCTGCTTACGATGCGCGCCGACGGCCAGCCCCTGTGGTTCGATCCCCGCGAAATCCTGGCTGGTATCATTGCGCGCTGTCACGCTGACGGGCTGCATCCGGTGGTCGCCTGCGAACTGGAATTCTATCTCGTCGACGTCGATGCAAACGGTGCGCCGCGGCCGCCGCAAACCCCGGGCTCCGGGCCGGCCGCCTCCGCCGGGCATTTGTGCCTGCAAACCCTGCAGGCCCACGCCACCTTCCTGCACACGCTGCACGCAGCCCTCGCCGCGCAGGGCATCCCGGCCGGCACGCTGGTCAGCGAATACGGACCGGGCCAGTTCGAGGTCAATTTATGCCACGGGCCGGATCCGCTGCGCGCCGCCGACGAAGCCGCGCTGCTGCGCCGTGCCACCCACGGCGTGGCGGCCTCCATGGGACTGCGGGCCAGCTTCATGGCCAAGCCCTACGCCCAAAAATCCGGCAACGGCCTCCACATCCATGTCAGCCTGGTGGACCGGAACGGCCGTAACCGGTTCGGCGCCGAGGGCGGCCAGGCGCTGCTGGAACACGCGGTCGCCGGCATGCAGGCCCTGCACGCGGAGAGCATGGCGATCTTCGCGCCAAGTTTTTCCGCCTACCGCCGCTACCAGCCGGGCGCGTTCGTCTCCACCACCGGCAACTGGGGCGAGAACAGCCGCGGCGTCGCCTTCCGCGTCCCCCCGGGCGCCGCCGCCAGCCGCCGCATCGAGCACCGTGTCGCCTGCGCGGATGCCAGCCCGCACCTCGTCATGGCCGCCATCCTGGCCGCCGCGCACCACGGCATTACGCAACGCCTGGCCCCGACGCCGAACGGGCCTGGCGGCGTGCCGACGAACATATTCGCCGCCCTCGACGCGCTGGATCGCGGCACGGCGCTCGCCGCCTACCTGCCGTCCCGCTTTCCCACCCTGTTCGCCGAGCTCAAACGCGCGGAAACCGCCGCATTGCTCGATCACATCGCGCCTGCGGAGTACGGTTTTTACCTGTAAGGCCGGGGGCTCTGCCCCCTGGACCCAAGACGGCGTGCCGCCGCTGTCGTTAGCGCTGCGCGGCGGGAATCTCCTGCACTACATGCGGTCCCTGGACGACACAAATTGGCTCGGCGTCAATGCCCGTCTCGGAACATATGAAATTGGGGTCTCGGGCCTACGGCCCCGGTGGGGTCCTAGGGGCAAAGCCCCTAGCCTTCCCTTTCTACGCCCTAGCCTGCGCCACCAGCAGCGCCACCTTGGTCATGAACGGCTCCGGCTGATCCGCCGCCAGCAGCGGCGCCGACGCAGACAGCGCGTCCAGCACCGGGACCAGCCATTCCTGATCCTCGGCGGACATGTTTCCCAGGACGTGACCCAGCACGCGTGCCTTGTCGCCCGGATGGCCGATGCCGATGCGCACGCGCCAATAATCCTGTGTGCCGAGCATCTTATCCATGCTGCGCAGGCCGTTATGGCCCGCGGCACCGCCGGCGCGCTTCACCCGCACCCTCCCCGGCGCCAGGTCGAGCTCGTCATAGAACACCGTGATCGCGTCCGTCGGCAATTTGTAGAACGCGGCCGCGGGCTGCACGCTTTCGCCTGAATTGTTCATGTAGGTCAGTGGCTTCAGCGCAATGATGCGCTCGCCGCCAAGCTGGCCTTCCGCCACCACGCCGCGAAAACGCTGCCGCCACGGGCCGAACCCGTGGTCGTGCGCAATACGGTCGATCGCCATGAAACCGACATTATGCCGGTTGCGGGCCATGCCGGGCTCCGGATTGCCCAGCCCGACCCACAGCCGCACGGCTTACTTCTTCTTCGCGGCCGCCGGCTTGGCGGGCGCTG
>JAATGE010000418.1 GCA_015654825.1 Rhodospirillales bacterium | reverse complement strand
GTTCGACCACGGCGGCGTGCAACTGGTTCTCGTCGCGCATCGGCGCGGTGCAGCCTTCCAGGTAGCTGACCGAGGCGCCTTCCTCGGCGATGATCAGGGTGCGCTCGAACTGGCCGGTGTTGCGCGCGTTGATGCGGAAATAGGTCGAAAGCTCCATCGGGCAGGCGACGCCGCGCGGGATGAAGACGAAACTGCCGTCGGTGAACACGGCGGAGTTCAGCGCGGCGAAGAAATTGTCGCTCGGCGGCACCACACTGCCGAGATATTTCTGCACCAGCTCGGGATGGTCGCGCACCGCCTCGCTGATCGGGCAGAAAATCACCCCGGATTTGGCCAGCGTGTCGCGAAACGTGGTGGCGACGGAGACGCTGTCGAATACCGCGTCGACGGCGATGTTGCTCGGCTCGACGCCGGCCAGGATCGCGCGCTCCTTCAGCGGAATGCCGAGTTTCTCATACATGCGCAGCAGCTCGGGATCGACCTCGTCCAAAGATTGCGGCCCAGCCTTCTTCTTCGGCGCGGCGTAGTAATGCGCATCCTGATAGTCGATCGGCGGATAATGCAGCATCGCCCAATGCGGCTCTTGCATCGTCTTCCAGGCGGAAAACGCGCGCAGGCGCCACTCCAGCAACCAGGCGGGCTCCTGCTTGCGCGCGGAAATCAGCCGGATGGTGTCCTCGTTCAGGCCCTTCGGCGCGAGGTCCATTTCGATGTCGGTGGAAAAACCCCACTTGTAGCCGCCTTCCGTGACGGCACGGACGCTTTCGAGGGTTTCGGCGACAGCTGACATTCGTTGGCAATCCTCAGAGACGGGCGACGGCTTCAGGCGCGGATGCGCCACTCTCATCGCGATGAGCCACAAACGCCGGCTCGCGGAAGGCACGCGGAATGGCATGGTCCATGTCGGCCAGCGTGATGCCGTGTAGGGCGGCGTCGATCGCCTCGTTCACCGGGTCCCACCTGCCGTGCATCGGGCACAGCCGCTCGCTTTCGCAACTGCCGCCCTCCACGCAGGCGGTCAGCGCGATCGGGCCATCGATCGCGGCAATCACATCGGCCACCGGTATGGCGGCCAGCGGGCGGGCCAGCCGGTAGCCGCCATGGGCGCCACGCTGCGACGTGACCAGACCCTTGCCGGCCAGCGTTTTCAGCACCTTGGCAACCGTCGGCTCCGGGATAAAAGTAGCCGCGGCAATGCCGGGGGATGTCTGCACCCCGTCCTGCCGCGCCAGGCGCACCAGCACGACGACCGCGTAGTCGGTCAATTTCGACAGCTTGAACATCGCACCCAAAAACCATTCGGACCGCTGCGGTCCTGATTGACGGCAAATGCGTCCTGCGGGCGCCAAGGTCAAGCCCGGCGCTTGCCCGAAGGCGGTTTTTCGGGCCAGGAGTGCTGCGTGAGCGACGCCGAGAAAGACCCCACGCAAGACCTGCCGCACGAGACGGACGACGTGCCCAGGGCACCGGCCGGAGCGCGCGAAGTTCCGCCGCGGCCGGCCGCGAGCCTGCTCGTCGTGCGGCACACCACGGCGGGGCCGGAGCTAGTGATGGCGCGGCGGGCGGCGCACCACCGCTTCATGCCGAACGTGCTGGTGTTCCCCGGCGGCGCCGTGGACCCGGGCGATTTCCAGGCGCCGAGCGCCAGTGAACTCCGCGACGACGTAAGGGCGCGCCTGGAACGGTCCGCGGCACCCGACCTGGCCCGCGCACTCGCGGTCGCGGCGGCGCGGGAGCTGGAGGAGGAGGTCGGGCTGACGCTCGGCGATCCGCCCTCGCTGCACGGGCTGGATTATATGTGCCGCGCCATCACGCCACCCGACCGCACGATGCGGTTCGATGCGTACTTCTTCGCGGTGGACGCCTCGCACGCGAGCGGCACACTGCGCGCCTCCGTGGAACTGGAAGAGCCCGGGTGGTACTCGCTCGACCAGGCGCTGGCGGGCCAATTGGCGGGTGCCACGAAAGCCGTGCTTTGGCATTTTCGTGGTTGGCTCAACCAACATCCGCGCGGCGAGAGAGTGGCGGTGCTGCGGGATAGGACTTGGGTAGAAGAATAGAAGGCCAGGGGCTCTGCCCGATCCGCGCGAAGATAGGGGTTATGGAACGAAATCAATGAGTTGAGATTTTGTGGCTTCGCCGACCAGGGGCGCTGCCCCCTGGACCCAAGACGACGTGCCGCCGCTGTCGTACGCGCTGCGCGGCGGGAGGGTTCTGTACCAACCTTGCAGGCCTGTTGCTTTGGATATTGGCTCGGCGTCGATGCCGGACTCGGAACAGATAAAATGGGGTCTGGGGACTTGTCCCCAGCGGGGTCCTAGGGGCAGAGCCCCTAGCCTTTCCTCACCCGAAACACACAAACCGCCTCAACCCGAGCCGACCACAAAAACTGATCGATCGGCGTCGCCACCGCCATCTCATATCCCGCCCGGTGCAGCACTGCCGCATCCCGCCCCAACGCAACCGGATTGCAGCTGACATAGATCACTGTAGGCACCCGCGCCGCGACGATCGACGGCATCTGCAGCGGTGCCCCCG
>JAATGE010000094.1 GCA_015654825.1 Rhodospirillales bacterium | reverse complement strand
GGTGGGGCGCCGGACGATGCGCTGCACTTGCTGCATCCCGCCGGCGACACCGGTCTGCGCTTTTGGCCGGTCGGCAAGGCGGTCAACAATACGCGCAACAACGGGCCTGAACTGCTGGCCCCTGACGTGCCCGGTGACTCTGGGCTACGCGCGTTAGGATAAAATCATAAAGCCCAGGGCTCTACCCTGGACCCGCTGGGGACAAGTCCCCAGATCCCATTTTATCTGTTCCGAGTCTGGCATCGGCTCCGAGCCAATGCGCCAGACTCCCGCCGCGCAGCGCTAACGCCAGCGGCGGCACGCCGACGGGGATCCAGGGGGCAGAGCCCCTTGGTCGGCGAAGCCACCACTGAACAGGCCTTTTTCGACCGCGCGCGGATCACCGGATGGGAGCACGCGTCCGGGAAACCTGATATGGGGTGCGGCCGGCGCCGGCGGCAGAAGAATGTGCAGGCTTGCGGCGGTGATGGCCGTCGGTGATTTCCCGGTCCGCCCGCTCACCCCCGCAGTTCACCCCGGCGGTTCGTGCGGCGTGGCGGCCGCGCCGACCTTTGCCTTCAACGCGGCCGCGAGGCCCGGTACGACCTCCGCCCCATGCAGCACCTGGATCGTGCTGCCCTTGAAGTCGGTTCCGATCGGCTGCACGCGGCCGTGCAGGCAGGCGCCGAGGAAACCCTCCTGAACGGCGTTAAAGCTGATACGGTTCTCCGGTCGCGCGAAACCGTGCCCTTCATCCGGATACAGCACATAGGTCACGGGAATTTTCTTCGCGGTCATTGCAGCAACGAGCTGGTCGCTTTCGCGCTTGTTGACGCGCGGATCGTTGGCGCCCTGGCCGATCAGCAGCGGGCGTTCGATCCGATCCGCATAGGTCAGCGGCGAGCGTTCGTGCAGCAGTTTGCGCCCGTCGTCGGTGCGCGGATCCCCCATGCGTTGCACCATTTGCTCGAAGCCCGATTTCCAGTACGGCGGAATGGTTTGCAGCAGCGTAAACAGATTGCTTGGCCCGACGATATCCACGCCGCAAGCGAAGGTTTTCGGGTGCATCGTGACGCCCGCGAGTGTCGCGTAGCCGCCGTAACTGCCCCCGTCGATGGCCACCTGATCCGCTGGCGATATGCTATGGTCCACTGCCCACTGCACGCCGTCGAGCAGGTCGTCCTCCATCGTGCGGCCCCACTGTTTGTCGCCCGCCGTGATGAAATCCTTGCCGAAACCGGTTGAACCCCGATAGTTCACCGATAGCACCGCGTAGCCGCGATTGGCCAGCCACTGGTGTGTGGGGTTGTAGCCGTAGCTGTCGCGCGCCCACGGGCCGCCGTGCACGAACAGCACCAGCGGCACTTTCTTGCCGCCCTCGCTGGCCGCCGGTTTGGTCAGGTACGCGGTCAGCGTGTGGCCATCGCGCGATGGGATTTCCAGGCTCTGCATCGGCCGCAGTGTGTATTTTTCCAATTCGGGCCGCGTGGTAAACAGCTTTGTCAATTTGTGCTGCGCCCGGTCGTACAGCCAGAACGCGGCAGGCTCGGTGACACGGTCGATCAGCACGGTCCACAGCTCGTCGTCGTCGGTCTGGCTGGTAACGCTCCACTGTCCATTCGCGTGCTTGTTCAGAAAATCGATGTCGGCACGATAGCGGTCATCGAGCGCCACCCAGGTGTTTTGCAGATATTCCACGGCGTACGCATGCGCGGTGCCGGTTTGCGGATCTGACAACACCGCGCCGACATCCGCGCGCGCATCCTGCGCCACCAATGCCTCGCGTCCCGTTGCCAGATCGAGCGTTTCCAGCGCCGCCGTATTGCGGCCGCGGCTGTCGATCACATACGCAAATTTGGCGTCCTTCGGAATGCCGGCGACCGATGTGGTCAGCCCGTCGGCGAACGGGATGTCGAACAGCTTCTTGCTGGTGCCATCCGGCAGCAAGGTTTCGACAGTAAACGTACCGTCGTCATTGGCTTTTTGGGCCAGGCGCGGGGTCAGACCGAAATCCGCGATAAAGCCGGCATAGCCATCGCCCTTGTGCAGCAGGGTCAGCTTGCCGGTGTTCAGGTTGAGCCGATAGAGATCGTGCCATTGCGGATCGCGATTGTTCAGCCCGACCAGGATTTCGTCCTTCACCAGCGGACTGGAGCCGGCGAGTTCGGCGCGGGTTTTCTTGAACGGCGTGTAGTTGGTCTCGCTGCCGTCCTTCAGGTTGACGCCATATAGCAGGAAATCCTCGGTGCCGCCCTTGTCCTGCAAGTAGAGGATGCGGCTACTATCCGGCGAGAAGAAGAACTCCCGCAGCGGGCGGGTTTTTTCCGCGGTCACCGGTTTCGCATGCGCAATGTCGTCGAGCGGCGCGACCCACACATTCATGACGCCGTCGCGCGGAGCCAGATAGGCCAGCAATTTGCCATCCGGGCTGATCGTGGCGCTGGTGCGGCTGGCGTTGCCGAACAGCACCGTGCGCGGGATCAACGCGTCCGCCCGCGCCTCGACCGCCGCGGCCGGCAGGAGGCAAGTGGCTGTAAGCAGGGTAGCAAGGCGGTTCATGGTTGCTCCGGATGGGCGTGATATGGCACCGGACCATTGCCGCCCTGGCGGGGCAAGTGAGAAATAGCTTAAATCTCGGAAGGCTTGGACGGTGCGATCGGAAACCAGCGGCCAGATAGACAAAAGTTTATAAGAAAAAAGCGCTTCTTTTTGAAAAAAGAAGCAAAAACTTTTGTTAATGGTTCCTTGTTCGCTGGCGCCGGCCGAAGTCCGCGCTGGCGGCCGCATCAGATCGGCTGGCCGTTGACCTTGCGCTGCAGCTTATCGAGCCGCGAGGCGCCATGCGCGGTCTTGGGATCCAGCTCCAGCACCTTTTGCCAGGCGGCCAAGGCGCGCTTGTTGTCATGACGGGCTTCTTCGAACAGCGACAGGCTGGCCCAGGCGGGAACCAGGCGCGGTTCGCGCGAAATCGCCTGGGCAAGGTCGGCGATCGCGCCGTCCTCATCGCCGGTCGCGAAGCGCAGTTCCGCGCGGCGCCGCCAAAGATCGGCCAGATCGGGTTGCAACACGATGGCGGCATCGGCGTCGGCCAGCGCGTCCTTTTGGTGGGAAGCAGCGACCTGGCCCGCCGCCTGCTCGATCAGGATCTGCACCGCCGGCGTCGCCTGATCATGCCAAGCCGAGATCAGTCGCTGTTCCAGCGCCGCAGCCTGTTGTTCCGTAGATGCCGCTTTAAGTGCGGCCAGCAGCGCACCCGTATCCTCCGGCGCCGCCCCCCCAAGCGCGACCACCAGTAGCAGGGCCCCCAAGCCGCGCAGCGCATTGGGGGTCTGGGGCCTCAGGCCCCGTCGTGCGCGAGCACGCTGCGCCTGACGGGCTCCAGGGGCAGAGCCCCTGGCTTT
>JAATGE010000082.1 GCA_015654825.1 Rhodospirillales bacterium | reverse complement strand
ATGATGGCCGAAGGCCACCGCGGAGCGGCGCGCAGCGTCATTGACGGCGCTGAGCACGGTGGCACGCTGCACCAAGGGCGGACCCAACTCCCGAAACAAACAAGACAGTTGCTGGACCAAGCTGGGGCCAGTAGGCCCCAGACCCCATTTATCTGTTCCGAGGCTGACATCGGCCTCGAAACATCGGGCCAGACCAACGGTTTCGCGAGATCTTACAGAAGTCTCCCGCCGCGCAGCGCGAACGACGGCGGCGGCACGCCGATGGGGGTCCAGGGGGCAAAGCCCCCTGGTCGGCGAAGCCTACTTTATTGCGTAATCTGAAAAACCGTTCCCGGATCGGCCCTGCCCGTCTTCTGATTCACGCTGCCAAACGTCGTGCCATAGAGCGTGCCATTCGTTCCGACCACCAGGTTGGAATACGGGAACTGCCCACCCTGGCCGGCCTTGAACGTCGAAAGCACCGACCGCGTCCACTTGGTGGCGCCCGCCGCCGGCGGCGTCAGCTTGAAGACCGAACCGAACGTCGACGACCCGGCCGCCAGCAGGGTGCCGTATAGCGCGCCGGCCGCATCCTGGCTGACGCTCGCCCATGGGCCATTGCCATTGAAGCCGCCGCCCTGGAAGCGCGTCAGCACCGTCTCCGCCCAGTGGTTGGAACCGTCAGTCGGCGGCGTCAGCTTGAACACTGTTCCGTGGCTCGTCGCACCGCCGTCCGTCGTGCCGTAGAGCACGCCTGCACTGTCAGCGATCAGTGCGGCCGCGGGCGACGACCCATCGGCGCCGCCGCGGAACGCATGCAGCACCGTCTCCTTCCACTTGCCCTTGCCGCCTGCCGGCGGCGTGAGCCGGAACACCACGCCGTCGCTGCCCTTGCCGCGGCCGGCCGTCGTTCCGTACAGCGCGCCATTCTGGTCCTGGATCAGGCCGGCGAACGGAACGCCACCGTCGTCCCCGCCGGTAAAGCTGTAGAGCGTGGTTTCGGCCCACACACCCTGGCCGTCCACCGGCGGCGTCAGCTTGAAGACGTTGCCGACCGCAAAATCGCCGCCGAGCGTGGTCGTGCCGTACAGCGCGCCGGAGCTATCCTCGATCACGGCGCCCCAGGGATCGTAGCCGTCCGATCCGCCCGCAAAACTATAGACCACGCTTTCGGTCCACGCCGTTTGCCCGGCTCCGGGCGGCGTCAGCTTGAACACGACGCCCGCGCCGGTATCGCCCCCGGTGATCGTCGTGCCATACAGCGCGCCGGTCTTGTCCATCATCAGGCTGGCGAAAGAGCCGCCGCCATCGGCCCCGCCGAAGAAACTATAGAGCACGCTTTCCGTCCAGGCGGTCTGCCCGGCAGCCGGCGGTGTCAGTTTGAACACGGTGCCGGCACCCGCCGCGCCGCCGCCGTCCGTCGTGCCATACAGCGCGCCTGTGCTATCGGCGATCAGGCCCGCGTGCGGGGAGCCACCGTCGGCGCCGCCGGTAAAATGATACAGGATCGTCTGGGTGGCGGCGCCGAGGACCGGGCTGGTGCCCGCCTCGCCGATAATCCCAGCCGCTATCAGGGCTGGCAGAAGTCGCAACTGCATGGGTTTTGCTCCAGGAGATGGCAGGATCGGCGGTTCCCTTGGCCGGGAGGTGCCACCTCCAACTGCCCGGGCGTTTCCTGAGATGCCCATATCCGGAGAAAGACAGCGCTGTCAATTGCAATGACAGCGTTGTCTTTAGTTAGCCGATCAACGTCCCGTGAGTCAATCAGTGTGGCGCGTCCCGCTCGAAACCCTTGCGCGGCGCCCGCCGGATTGCGAGACGTCAGCGATGCAATGTCTCGTCCTCGGTGCCGCGGCCGGCGGTGGGTTTCCGCAATGGAATTGCGGCTGCCCGAACTGCGCCCGCGCCCGCGCCGGCGATCCCGCGGCGCGCCCGCGCACCCAGGCCAGCGTCGCGGTCTCCGCCGACGGCGCCCGTTGGCTGATCGTCGGCGCCAGTCCCGATCTTCGCCAGCAGATCCTGGCCAACCCCGAACTGGCGCCCCCGCCCGGCACGCGCTTGTCGCCGATCGGCGCCGTTGTGCTTGTCAGTGCCGACGTGGACGGCATCGCCGGCCTGCTGGTGTTGCGCGAGCAGCATCGGTTCCGCCTGTTGGCGCCTGCCAACATCCTGCGCGTGCTGGCCGGGCACGGCGTATTCGCCATCCTGGACCAGACGCTGGTGGACGGCGTGGAAATCACTCCCGACGCGCCGATCGAAACCGGCCTCGATTTGACGCTGACCCTGCTGGCGATGCCCGGAAGAGTGCCGCTGTACCAGGAGGCGGCGCGCGATGCGGCACAGGCCGCCGCCGCACCGACCTACGCGGCAAGCCTCGAGGGTGGCGGAAAACTCTGCGTAGTCGCCCCCGGTTGCGCCGACCTGACCGATGCGGTGCTGGCGCAACTCGCCCCCGCCGACGTACTTTTCTTCGACGGCACGCTGTTCCGCGACGACGAAATGATAACCGCTGGCCTCGGCTGGAAAACCGGCAAGCGCATGGGCCACGTCTCGGTATCCGGGCCCGACGGCGCGCTGGCCCGCCTCGGCGCGTTGAAGGCACGCAAGATTTTCTTTCACATCAACAACAGTAATCCAATGCTGCTCGACGACGCGCCGGAGCGCCGCGCGGTGGAAGCGGCAGGCTTCGAGGTTTCCTACGATGGCATGAAGGTTGCGATGTAATACCGATTCGAAGTGGCCAGGACAGTCAAGCGAGGCAAGGAAGGCCAGGGCTCTGCCCTGGACCCGTCGCGCGCAGCGTGCTCTCGCACGACGGGGCCTGAGGCCCCAGACCCCCATAGCGCTGCGCGGCTTTTCATCGTCGACCCGGCGAAGCCAGTATTTGTTCGTTGGTTTTCAGGCTTCGCCGTCTCCCCCCAATATCGGGGGTCTGGGGCCTCAGGCCCCAGCGGGTCCAGGGCAGAGCCCTGGCCTTTCTTACATGCTATAAAAACCGCAACGTTTGGGGAAATGCGATGGTTTTGAATCCGGACGATCTAACCGCCGCCACCCGCGCGGCATTGGCGCAACTGCGCGCCCCAGGCTCGTTGCATTGGGCGACGGTCTATCTCCTGATCCTAACCGGCTATCTCTACAGCAGCGAAATCCACGCCGGCCGCCTGCGCGTGGCCGCCGCCGGCGCCGCCGTATGGTTCGCCGACTGGATCAACGAAATCCTCAATAGCGGCGTACTGCACTGGACCGGCGTCGCCGCGCTGTGGACCGAGACCGGATCGACATTCTACCAGGTGACCGTCGGCCTGAACGCGGAAAGCACATTCCTGTTCGCGGTCTACGGCATGACCTACGCAAAGATGCTGCCCGCCGACCGCAACGCGCGCATCCTCGGCATGAACAACCGCCTCGTCGTCGCAATGGCGCTTTCCGCCGCCTCGGTCTTTGTCGAGGTGATACTGACCAGGGCCGGCATTTTCCACTGGCATTACTGGTTCTGGAACGTGCCCTACGGCCTGCCGGTGATTTTCTTCGCCGGCTATGTCTGGTTTTTCCTCGCCGCCGCCTGGGCCCACGATGCGCCGACCGACACCGTCGCAGTCCAACGCGTCGGCGCGCTCGGCGGCGTCGCCTTGCTGCTCGGAGTGGTTTTCGCGCTGGCCGGTTGGCTGTAGACTGCTGGCATGGATAACGCGTTCAACGCCGCCGAAACCGCCCTGCAGCACCAGGCCGCCGCCGGCGCCGCCGTATGGTTCGCCGACTGGAT
>JAATGE010000629.1 GCA_015654825.1 Rhodospirillales bacterium | reverse complement strand
GCCAGGGCGAAAATCAGCGCCGCGGCGGCCAGCGGCACTGCCGCCATGCGGCGCGATCCTACTGCCGCGCACCACTCGGCGCCCAGGCCCCCCGCGGTGCCGGCGATCAGGGCCGCGAGGGCGGCAATTTCCAGCACTCCGGCGGTTGTCGGCGACAGGCGCGGCATTCTGCGGGCGAGGGTGCCGGCCGCGGCGCCGAGCAGGAACTCGCTGCCGCAACGCAGCACCGCGTCCCAGCCGAAAAACGCGCCCAGCACCCGCAGTTGCAAATGGTAGGTGAGGCCGGCCGCCAGCAGCAGCACGCAGAGCGCGCCGATTTGGCCAAGCCTGTGCAGGCCCAGTACGCACAGCGGAAACAGGGCGTAGCAGATCAACTCTATGCCGACGGACCAGTTGACGAAAATCCAGCCGGGGCGATGGCCCGGCACGAACGATTGCAGCATCAGCAAATGCCAGGGCAGGTCGGGCCAGAACACCAGCGCGCCGGTGCGGATGCCGGCTAGTGCCGCCAGGGCGCAAAAGCCCAGCACGGCGGTGTTGAGCGGAAAGACGCGGAAGACGCGCTTGATCCAGAATCGACCCCACCTGGCGGGTCGCAGCGCCGCATAGACGCTGGCCAGAATAAAACCGCTGAGCACGAAGAACAGGTCTACGCCTAGCCAGCCGCAGACCAGGCCTATCGCCAGTCGGTGCGGCATGACCGGGTAGAACACGCTGGCTACGTGGGCGGTGAAAACCCAGAGAGAGGCCAGGCCCCTTATTGAGGTCAGGGGGCGGTTTTCGCCGGCACGAAAGGCAAGCTGGGGTTGGGTGCCCCCCCCCCAGACCCCCGTCTTCATTACAGGAAGGGGGTTAAAACTCTACCTCTACTTCCAGTTCGGAGACTTCGTCGGGCTCTTGCTTCGCTTCGGCAATCCAGGAGCGCATGTCTGGGGTGGCGAGGATGGCGTGCTTGTACGCGTCGCTGATCGGGTCTAGGTCTACGTCGTAGGTCGCGAACCTGGTGCAGACCGGGGCGTACATCGCGTCCGCGACCGTCAGCCTGGCGCCGAACAGATAGGGGCCGCCCCACGTCTCGATGCACTCGCTCCAGATTTCGGTGACCCGTTCGATGTCGGCGCGCACGCCGGACCAGATCGGGAAATTCGGCCGGAAGGCGCGCAGATTGACCGGCAGGGAGGCGCGCAACGCGGCGAAGCCGGCATGGATCTCGCCGCTGATCGAGCGGCACCGCGCGCGCGCTGCACGGTCCGCGGGCATCATCTGCGCCTGCGGGAACAGTTCGTGCAGATATTCGGCAATCGCCAGCACGTCCCACACCTGCATGCCCTCATGCTCCAGGTAGGGAATGCGGATCGAGGCGGTCTGCAGCAGCAATTCGGCGCGCGCCACGGCGTCCGTGCTCTCCACCCGGCGCACCTCGCACGGCAATCCGGCCAGTCTTACCAGCAGCCACCCGCGCAGCGACCAGCTGGAGTAGTTGCGGCTGCTGATGACCAGGGTGGTGGTGTGCGACGTTAAGGGCATGTTGTCTCCAGTCGCGGCGGAACTACCATAGCAACCTTTATGCCGGCCATTCTACCGGCATGGCTTTCGCATTTCTTTCCACGCCTTTATCCACCATGCCCATATAACCGCGGGTTATGATCTACCAGCTGTACCAGGCCCAGGCCGACTTTCTCGCCCCGTTCCGCCGCGGCGCCGACGCTTGGCTGGACCTGTGGGGCGAAAACGCCGCGGTTCGGCGCCTGGCGTCCGGCCGGCTGACCGCGGCGGCGGCGGAGCTGTTCGCCAGCGCCGTCATTACCCACGCGCGCCCTCCGTTCGGCATCACCAGCACACTGATCGACGGTGAAGAAGTGCCGGTGCGCGAGGAAGCGGTGCTGGTTACCCCCTTCGGCACGCTGCTGCACTTCGTCAAGGACGGAGTCGCGCCGCAGCCGAAGGTGCTGCTGGTGGCGCCGATGAGCGGACATTTCGCAACGCTGCTGCGCGCCACCGTCGTGACCATGCTGCCGGACTGCGACATTTACATCACCGACTGGCATAATGCCCGCGATGTGCCGCTGGCGGACGGTCGCTTCGATTTCGACGATTACGTCGCGGCGCTGATCCGGTTTCTGGAGCACCTGGGCTCGCGCAACCACCTGGTGGCGGTGTGCCAGCCGGCGGTGGCAGCCCTCGTCGCGGTTGCCGTGATGTCGGCGGCGAAAAATCCGGCGACGCCGCACAGCATGACGCTGATGGCCGGCCCGATCGATACGCGGGTCAGCCCGACCCGGGTCAACCACCTGTCGGAAAAGCAGAGCATCGAGGAATTCGAGCGGCGGTCGATCGCGACCGTGCCGTGGCGCTACAAAGGCGCCGGGCGGCGCGTCTATCCGGGGTTTGTGCAGCTGACCAGCTTCATGGCGATGAACGCGGACCGCCACATGAATGCGCACCTGGCGCAACTGCGCCGGCTGTTCGCCGGCGACGTCGAGGGCGCCGCCGCGCATCGCCGCTTTTACGACGAATATTTCGCCATCTGCGACCTGCCGGCGGAGTTCTACCTGGAAACGGTGGTGCGCATCTTCCAACGCCACGACCTGCCGCGCGGCGAAATGTACTATCGCGGCGAAAAAGTGGATCCGGGTGCCGTTCGGCGCACGAGTTTGCTGGTGGTGGAAGGCGAGCGCGACGACATCTGCGGCGTTGGGCAGACCATGGCGGCGCTGGATTTATGTCGGAACATTCCGCCCTCGCGGAAGACTTACCATTTGCAGACGGGGGCGGGGCATTATGGGGTGTTTTCTGGGCGGGCTTGGCAGAACCAGATTTATCCCAAGCTGCGGGCTATGATCGGGACAGCGTAAGGCCAGGGCTCTGCCCTGGACCCGCTGGGGCCAGTAGGCCCCAGACCCCATTTTCCTTGTGCCGAGACTGACATTTGCTCTGAGTTCCAGTCGGGTCCACCCAGTACCGTAGGTCGGGTGAATCCCGGGTTTCACCCGGGCTACGGTACTGGGGCCGTAGGCCCCAGACCCCATTTAATTTGTTCCGAGTTTGGCATCGGCTGCGAGCCGATGGACCGGACCCACGGTTTCGCGAGAAAAGTACAGAAGACTCCCGCCGCGCCGCGCTAACGACAGCGGCGGCACGCCGTCGTGCGAAGCACGCTCTCGCGTGACGGGGGTCCAGGGGGCGGAGCCCTTGGTCGGCGAAGCCATTACGCCTCTGCGCCCGAACGCCGCTGGGCCGACTTGCGTCGGCCCTTTCGCGCACTCAGGCTAGCACGTTCAGCGCGCGCGGCGCGGAGTTCGCGGACGCTTCGGACGGCGGGCTGTTGTCGTGATCACCGTCACCGTCAACCTTCTGGCTGACCGGCGGGCGCGGCGGCGGCGCCTGATAGACGGCCTGACTGGATGCTGAACTGATTGAAGACATTTTCGATACTCCTGCGCATTTTTGCGGCTTTCCTTCTCTCATGCGCCGTTACCAGGGCGTTAATCGGCGGCGCGCGCCGCCGGCCGGCTTTCCTTGCGCCGCGACGGCAGTGCGGGCGAAAACGGGGTATGATGGAAATCGCCCACGCGGTGCTGTTGGCCGCCGGCCACGGCCTGCGCATGCGGCCGCTGACCGACAATACGCCCAAGCCGCTGCTGAAACTCGGCCACCGCACCCTGCTGGACCACGCGCTGGACCGGCTGGCCGAGGCCGGCCTGCGGGAGGTGGCGGTTAGCGCCGATTGGCAGACCGGTCGGATTGTCGCGCAACGCCCGGAGTAAGTTGCAATGAAAGTGGCTATCAGGCGATTTGATCGGCATCGCCTGCGCCGGACGGTGCACAGCAATTCTGTCCAACTGTCGGCCTCCGAGTTTTGTAACCGGAGGCAATATACAACTGTCACATTCGCCGCCGACCCCGTTGCTCGGCTCTAGCCTGCTGGTGATCGAAGGCAAGCGCGACCAGAGACGCGAGCCCAGGCGGAGGCTAGCGGCGCTTGATTTTGCAGGAATATCCGTCCGTCGCGGAGGGCGTAACGCCTGCGAACCGGCGTCGGCAACTATGGTGTGTTCTCAGGGTGCGCCGGGTAGAATAATATGTATCGACAGCTCCGCGCTATGATCGGAATCGCCCGACCGAAAATTGTCTATTGCGGTCGCCGTTGGAATCGATTACCCAACCACATCGCAGGTGACTGATGAGGTAGCGATGTTAACGTGGCGGCTCACATTTTTGCTTCCTGCCGTTCTAGTTGCAAGCACTGGATTGAGTATCGCCCAACCTTCGCAGCGAACGTTGCTGACGGATTCGCTCGTGACATGGGAACTCGCCGCTACGGCGCTAGGAAACCCTGCGGAGGTTACTTCTGGCTATGGCGACGCAGCCACCTCGCTTGCAGGCGGCAATGTTGCCTATGGAAGTGGAATCGCACTCAAGTCCGGCCGGGAATGGGCGACTTGGTGCTGCGGTTACAAGGGCGAGGTTGTCTGGACAGGGCGGGGTTCCGTCCGGCGTCGATTGACCTTGGGGGGCGTGACGGCGTTCGGACTCTTTGTCCAACCGCAGGCCTTGCGGACCGAGCGGATTACGGTCAAGCTCGACGATGGGCAATCCATCACGAAGGCGGTGTCGGGCAACGGTGGTGCGGCATTCTTCGGCTTTGTCGGCAGCGGCGTGCGGCTCTCTCGGTTCCTGTCCGTCATCGATGACGACGGAGGGCCATTCGCGTTTGGCGATTTCCGCTACGTTGCCGAGCGGGGCCTCGCGATTACCCCCGATGTTGAGGTGATTGCCGATTCGGCGGATCTTGTCGCTAACGCGTTCAAGGTTACGCTGAATGCGCCATACCACAGCACTGGATACGCCGGGAGCGTTACGGTGACTTTGGTTGACAACCTGGACGACGAATCTTACCTAGAGACCATCGGCGGGCCCTACAACTTCGTGGAAGAAGGGAAGCACACGGAAGCTCTGACAAGGCCGCAAATCTCGGATTTCCTGGCGGACGGACTGAATCCCGGCCTGTATGATGAATTTTCACCGTGGTGGAATACCGATCCGGGTCCCACCCGGCGCCGACGACACAAACACATTTGTTGAAGTTTCGTCCGTTACCGGCGCCTGCAACACCCAGCTCAGCAACACGACGGTTGCCGCATATCCACTTTTTGGGCATTACAGGACGGGCGATCCGCGAAACCCCGCCAAGGACCCAAAGTGCAATAACAACTTCCTCGCGGTTAACAGTGGCAATTCAAACCAATTCGTTAAGACAAATGCAGATCTGTGCCCAGCATGCGGTGACACTGGTCAGAACGACGGTGCCGACGCACACGTTGATAATTATACAACAAATACCGCGTGCAACGCTCACTCGATTGCGGATGTTGCCGGAAGTCCGTTTTGGACGGCCAATACCCGTGGAGAGTCGCAATGAGACCAAACATCGGCTCGCTCGGTTGCCGTTCCTTGCACCAAACGGCGACTACAGCAGTTCTGTCCGGCTGCGTGCTTCTCGGTTCCGCGTCTGCTGGCCACGGTCAGTCGCCACCACCGTCGCCGGCCCCCCTGGTGATCATAGCTGACTACTCCGCCAGCTACGATGACGGCACAACGCACCTGCGTGTCGCGCCGGGGCCGCATGCGGTCACTCTGCTGTTCATTCGCACCGGCGCTTTACCCGAACGAGCGGTGGAGTTGCCACATTATCCCGGTAACGTTATCCGATATGCCAGGACGCCCGGCGGCAACATTATCATCACCGCCAGAGCGGGCGGCAGCAGCAACCTCGTCTATATCCTGGATCTCCGGGTCGGCCAGATTATCGACAGCTTTCTTTGCTCAGAGGCCACGACATCACCTGACCACCGCTATGTGGTGTACAAGAAATTCTTCCCGGAGCACGGCGTCGACGAAGTGCAATCCAGCAATTTCGCGATGATTTACGATGCCGACGCCAGCCCAGCGGCAAACCGGGACGCCAATCGCGGCCGAATAATCGACCCGTTAGGAGATGTCGGCCATCTGGTGTTTCCGGCCAGCCGCACCCTGGCACGATCCCGGCGCGACAATATTCCGATTACGCATATGTTCCCGTCGTACTTTTTCTGGTCTCCCGATTCAAAGAGAGTTCTGTTCCTGGACAATGCCTATCCCGGTGACCCGATATCCGCCGGCGCGCTACACGAGGGCAACGTGCGCGCCTCGGAAGACGTGCCGCCGAGCGCCGCGATCCAGCTCGTCATGGTCGATTTGTCCGGATCGCAGCCCAAGACAACGCGTTTCAAAATTGACCGCTGCGGCGATCCGGTCAGCAGCTTCTGCTACTTGTACCTCCGCGGCGTCCACTTTGGAGCAGACGGCGTGGCCGTGGCGATCGGCTCTACCGTGTCCCGTAGCAACCCGTTCGATCCGAGCGAATTAGAACCGCCAATCCCGTACTCGCGCTTCACGCATCTCTGACCCTCGCGGCGCGCTTAGCCGCGGGCCTTCCTTGCGCTGCGACGGCGCCATGGGCGAAAATCGGGGATGACGGATATCACTCAGGCGGTGCTGCTGGCCGCCGGACTTGGGCTGCGGATGCGGCCGCTGACGGACCATACGCCGAAGCCGCTGCTGCAGCTCGGCCATCGTGCCCTGCTGGACCACGCGCTGGACCGGCTGGCCGGGGCCGGCGTGCAGCATGTTGTCGTCAATGCGCACTGGCAGGCCGAGCAGATCGCCGCCCACCTGGCGGCGCGGCAGCAAAGCCGTAGGGTGGAATGCCCTTTGCATTGCACCATCGTGACAAGGAGAGCGGGGTGGCTTGAAAAGCGGTGCAATGCAAGGGCATTGCACCCTGCTGCTTGCTGGGCACAATTGCAGAGGGGCGTTAGCCCATCAACATAAGCCATTCAATCAGGGGTAGGCGTGTGGCTTGCTTGCGTTGGCGTGCTGGAGCACGCCCTACCCTTGTGGCTCAAGCGCGCGGTCGGCTGGGAGGGGCGCAAAGCCGCCAAAGCGATGGGGCGGGTGATGGACGTGGACCGCAGTTCGGAATGGCGCGGCTGGTCAAACCATTGCTAGCTTGACTTCGAGCACGGCACGACCTGCACGGCGTAGGCCGGGATGTGGCGGTCCTCCGAGACGAAAATTGCTGCCTCAACGATCGCTTGGGCGATCAGTAGATGATCGAACGGATCTCTATGGTGCACGGGCAAGGTGCCAAGGCGTAACAGGTGCGCCTGGCTGATGGGAACCAGCTCGAACGCCTGTGCCTCGATCTCGTTAAGGATGGCCGGCAGGTCGGCCGTCAGCTTGCCAACACGCACCTTCACCTGAATTTCCCAGAGCGAAACGACGGATACGAGAACGTCGTTCGCCGGGTCGGCGATGAGGTCGCGGACATATTGACCGAGCTCGGCATCATCGGAGAGCCACCAAAGCAGGGCATGCGTGTCGAGCAGCAGCCTCACGCCTGGCTGCCGTCCATGGCAGCCAGAATCTCCGAAGGCAGGGTATCGAAGTCCGGCGCCATGTGGATTTTTCCACGCAGGGTGCCCGGCTGCCGGCGCGGTCGCGCGGGTGGTTGCGGGGGCTGAATGATCGCTACCGCTTCGTCGCGCGATGTCACGATAAACGAGGCGCCGTGGCGGACCTGGCGCATAAAGGCGGAAAAATTCCCACGGAACTCACGCACGCCGATCCGCTTCGCCGGAGGTTTTGGCGTTTTCTCCTGGTCAGCCACAACACAAGCCCCTATGTGGACACCGAATGTGTACACCTGCCGCGGTTGCGGGTCAACGAATCGCCTCGATCCTCCGCCGGGTCGATGGGACTGCCCTCGGCGTCCGGAACGTCAGTTGTTGGGAGCGGCCGCGAGGGCTTGCACTGACGCGAGTGGGCGCAAAGCAGCAAGCCGTAGGGTGCAATGCCCTTCGCACCGCACCATCGTGACAAGGGGCGGGTTGGATGCAAGAGCGGTGCAATGCAAGGGGCATTGCACCCTACGGCTCGTTGCCGCGATCTGCGATAAGAATGTTTTGATGGGCAATGGGGCCGGCTTGCGCCGGCCCGTTCACCAAATCAGGCGATTACGTTCAGCGCGCGGGGAGAAGAATTCCCCGACGCTTCGGAGGGCGGGCTGTTGTCGTGGTCGCCGTCGCCGTCGACCTTCGGAGTTGCCGGCGGGCGCGGCGGGGGCGCCTGATAGGCGGCCTGACTGGAGGCTGCACGGATAGAAGACATTTTCGATACTCCTGCACATTTTTGCGGCTGCGCTTTTTCTCATACGTCCGTTAACGGCAGGTGAAATCGTGGCGGATACTTCCGGGCGGCCTTCCTTGCGCTGCGACGGCGCCGCGGGCGAAAACGGGGCATGACGGAAATCACTCAGGCCGTGTTGCTGGCCGCCGGAAATGGCCTGCGCATGCGGCCGTTGACCGATCACACGCCGAAGCCGCTGCTGAAGCTCGGGCACCGAGCGTTGTTGGATCATGCGCTTGATCGGCTGGCCGAGGCCGGCGTGCAGCGCGTGGTGGTCAATGCCCACTGGCAGGCGGAGCAGATTGCCGCCCACCTGGCGGCGCGGCAGGAGCCGCCGGCGACATTGGTGCGGCCTGAGGCGGACTTGCTGGATACCGGCGGGGCGGTGGCGGCGGCGCTTGCGGAGGGCCTGTTGGGCGCGGGTGCCTTTTATGTGGCCAATAGCGACAGCGTTTGGCTGGACGGGCCGCGGCCGGCGCTGCGGCGGTTGGCGGCGGCGCTGGATGGGAGCGTCGATGGGGTCATCCTGGTGCACCGCACGTTCCTGGTGCAGGCGGATGTCGGGGCCGGCGATTTTTTCCTGGACCGGCGAGGCGCGCCAAGGCGGCGCGAGGAGCGGGAGGTCGCACCCTACATCTATGCGGGTGTGACGGTGGCGACGCCCGCGCTGTTCGCTGGGTTCGGGGCCGGCAGGTTCTCGATGAACCAGGTGTGGGATCGCGCGCTCGCTGCCGGGCGGCTGGGTGCCGTGGTGCATGACGGCTTGTGGTTCCATCTGTCCCGCCCCGAGGATTTGGCGGAAGCCGAGCACGCGCTGACCGCGCAGGTAACCGGCGCCACCACATGATCCCCACCGCCGCCCCCCAATCGCCGTCGCCGCACCCGGAACAATTAACCAAAGTTTTTGCTTCTTTTTTCAAAAAGAAGACTTTCTTCCTATGACTTCGCCTTCGCTTTCCTCAATCCCGTTTGGTGTCCCTTTCCTGGACGCACTTGCCTCCTGGTGGCTGTCGCGCGCTGCCGGCGATCCGTTGCGCATAGCCGACGGCATTGTGCTGCTACCCACCCGCCGCGCCGCGCGGGGTCTGACCGAGGCGTTCCTGCGGCAGACCGACGGCAAGCCGGTGCTGCTGCCGCGCATCGTGGCGCTGGGCGGCCTGGACGAGGCAAAGCTGGCGCTGGAGGGTGCGCTGGATGTGCCGCCGTCGGTACCGCCGACCAGAAGGCTTGCGGTATTGGCGCGCCTCATCCTGGCCATGGGGGGCCGGCACGGCGCGCCCACGGCCTCCGACCAGGCGTGGATGCTGGCCGAGGAACTGGCCGTGCTGCTGGACGAGGCGGCGCGGGCGGAGGTCGATTTGCGGGCGGCGTTGCCGAACGCCGTCGGGCGCGAGTTCGCCGAGCACTGGAATGTGACGCTGCAATTCCTCGGCATCGTGACCGAGGCGTGGCCGGCCTGGCTTGCCGAGGCCGGGTTCTTCGACGTCGCCGCGCGGCAGATCGCGCTGCTGGAGGCGCAG
>JAATGE010000502.1 GCA_015654825.1 Rhodospirillales bacterium | reverse complement strand
GCGTGCAGCGCGCCCGCCGCGAACTGGGCCTTCCCACCGTCGCCGTGCACTCCACGTCGGACGCCGACGCCATGCATGTGCGCCTGTCCGACGAAAGCGTCTGCTTCGGCCCGCCCGCCGCCCGCGACAGCTACCTCAACCTGGCGGCAATCCTCTCCGCGGCCCACGTGACCGGCGCCGAAGCGATCCATCCCGGCTACGGCTTCCTGTCGGAGAACGCCAATTTCGCCGAAATGGTCGAAGCGCACGGCCTGACCTTCATCGGCCCCAGCCCCGACCACATCCGCATGATGGGCGACAAGATCACCGCCAAAACCGCGATGGCGAGCCTCGGCGTGCCGCTGGTTCCGGGCTCCGACGGCGCGCTGCCCGATCTCGAAACGGCGCGCGAAGTCGCCGCCCGTGTCGGCTACCCGGTGCTGATCAAGGCCGCCGCCGGCGGCGGCGGCCGCGGCATGAAAGTCGCGCAAACCCCCGACGACCTCGAGGATGCCTGGCGCGTAGCCCGCACCGAGGCGCGCGCCGCATTCGGCAACGACGAAGTCTATCTCGAGAAATACCTCGATCGTCCGCGCCATATCGAACTGCAGATGCTGGCGGACAACCACGGCGCGGTGGTTCATCTCGGCGAGCGCGACTGCAGTTTGCAGCGCCGCCACCAGAAAGTGCTGGAGGAATCCGGCTCCCCCGCGCTGACCGCCGCCCAGCGCGACGCGATCGGTGCCACCGCGACCGCGGCTCTGCAAGAACTGGGGTACCGCAACGCAGGTACCCTGGAATTCCTGTATCAGGACGGCCAGTTTTCGTTCATCGAAATGAACACCCGGCTCCAGGTGGAACATCCGGTCACGGAAATGGTCACCGGCGTCGACCTGGTGCGCGAGCAGATCCGCATCGCCGCCGGCGAACGCCTGGGCTACACACAATCGGATATCAAATTCTACGGCCACGCCATCGAATGCCGCGTGAACGCCGAGGATCCGGATACCTTCATGCCCACTCCGGGCAGGGTCCAGGCCTACCACGCACCCGGCGGCCTCGGCGTACGTGTCGATTCGGCACTGTACGCCGGCTACGTCGTGCCACCCTTCTACGACAGCATGATCGCCAAACTGATCGTGCACGCGCCAACCCGGCCGGAAGCCATCGCCCGCCTGCGCCGTGCCCTCGACGAATTCGCCGTGCTGGGCATCAAGACCACGCTGCCCCTGCACCAACGCATCGTCGAAGACCCGCAGTTCCAGGCTGGTGATTACACGATCCACTGGCTGGAGAAGTTCGTGGCGGAGCCGCATGAATAGGAAGGCCAGGGCTCTGCCCTGGACCCGCTGGGGCCAGTAGGCCCCAGACCCCATTTTATCTGTTCCGAGCCTGGCATCGGCTGCGAGCGCGCCGCTAAATCCCGTTTCTCGCCACACCGTCCAGAAGACTCCCGCCGCGCAGCGCGTACGACAGCGGCGGCACGCCGTCTTGGGTCCAGGGGGCAGAGCCCCTGGCCTTTCTTGCTACGGCGCCAGTCGTGTCGCGGCCAATTGCACTCCGTCGACCATCCCGCCCAGCCGCGCCACCGCCTCCGTTTGCCGATCGTTCCAATCGATCGTCACGGTTCCGCCGTGCCCTGCCGCCGCAAACGTCACCGACCCCTGGATCCGCCCGGAAAGCTGGTTCCAATTGATTTGTCCGCTGACCGCAAGATCGCTGGTCCATGCGAAATCGCTCAGTGTCAACGCGTAGCCTGTCTTGATCGGTGAGATCGCAAAAGTGCCGCCCCGCAGCCCGGCCCCGTGCCCGCTGGTCGACACGTAGTAGCGTGCGACCGCGTCGCCCACCGTTTCGGCGACGGCACTGGCCAGCACCAGCCCTGTCGCATCCACCTGGTTCCCGGCCGCCGCCACCGCTGGCGCCACATCGGCAAAACTCGTGGCGAACGCCGGCACTGTGCGGATCGGGCGAATGCCGGCGAGGCAGCTCGTATCGCCGACGGCACCGGCCAGCACGAACGCGCGCACGATCGGGCCCACGCACTGCGACATATCCTCGCCGTCGGGCGGAATGAAAAAACCGGCGTCTCCCACTGCCGACTCATGCACCAGGTTCGGCGTTTCGATGAATGTTGCGTTCGGAAACAGCGCGGCCGTCGCGCGCCCCTCTTCCGGCGACGTGACCGTATCCAGTTCGCCGCTCAGCACCAGCACCGGCACGGAGGGAAACACCGCGCCCGGCGGAACCGGCTGCGCCGGCACCACGCCGGCGGCGGGTTTCGGCCATGCCAGGCAGGTATCGTACTCTTCCGCATCCATCTGGCTGAACAGCGCATCATCGAACGTAAATGGCGCGAATGCGTCGGCGTGATTCTGTTGCAGCCGCGATATCGACGTCGCGTATTGTTCCAGCCGCCTGGCCAGGCTGGCGTGCAGGCTGAAATTGGTGCCGTATTCCGCGCACTGCACGGCGTCCGCCAGGCCGACGCTAAACCCTTTGTACGAGCCTCCGCCCGAATAGGAGTCGCGCGCTTCGGCAACCAGGCGCAGCAGCGGCGTCGCGTCGGAATTTTCCATCCACGCCCGTCCCGCGGCATCCAGGTCGCGCCAGGCCGTCGGCGCATTTCCCGCATTGGCAACGATCAGGAACAGCCCGCCCGGATCCGCGGTCACATGATGCTTTCCGCCATTCGCCCCGGGCGCCGCGCCGGACACCGGCTTTGCGCGCAACGAAGCCAGCAGGGCGGCAAATCGCGCCTCGGCGCTGCCACCCAGTTCCCGACAAGGCCGCGACCGGCGGCAGGCGATTTCCATCGCAAGCTGCCCGCCATTCACTTCGGTATTGGATTTGTCGCCGATCACCGGATAGGCGCTGTCCAGCACCATGGTGCGCAGCAGCCCGGGATGCAGCACGGCAAAAACCTCGCCGAACCAGGTGCCATAACTGTCACCGTAATAATCGACCGGGCCGAGCCGCAGCGCCGCCAGCACGGCCGCCACATCGTTCGCGGCGTCGGCCGACCGGTAGAACCATGCCGAACCGCCAAGCTGCGCCGCGCACGCCGCCACGTCCTGAATGTCCGGCAGATAGGCTTCCTGCAGCGCCGGGCAGTCGATCGCCGATGACCTTCCGGTGCCCCGCTTGTCCACCAGCAGGATATCGCGCCGGTCCCGCAATGGCGCAAACAACCGCACATAGCCGTCGCGCGACCCCGTCGTGGAATATCCCGGCCCGCCCTCCTGCGCCAAAATGACACCGAGCGGCGGCAGCGACGTGTCGGTATGCGGATAGAACTCGAACCCGACAGTGACATTGCCGGAAATGCCGCCGCTGCGGTCGAGCGGCTGCG
>JAATGE010000349.1 GCA_015654825.1 Rhodospirillales bacterium | reverse complement strand
TTGCCGTGCTGACCTGCGACGGTGCTGGCTGGCACCAGACGGGTGGCGCGCTGACCGTACCGGCCAACATCGTTCTGCTGCACCTGCCGCCCTACAGTCCCGAGTTGAACCCAATGGAGAACGTCTGGGACTATCTGCGCCAGAACAAACTCTGTGCGCCGGTCTGGGACGGCTACGACGAAATTGTCGAGGCATGCAAAACCGCCTGGAACTGGCTCATCGCAGACCCCGCCCGCATAAAGTCAATCGGCGCGCGCGAATGGGCGTACGTCAGTCTTTAGGCGGATTGGTATCAGTTCGTAAATGGTGCCGTAATTGGAGGTGCCCCCGTATTCACAGGTGCCGTAAATATTGCCAACGCTGTCGAGTACGAGGGGGCCAAATATAGGATCAACGCCGTCGTTGTATCCCGAGCCGCCATTGAAGTTGTACAGGACGGTTTTTTGTTTCGTGGAGATATTCACGTCGAACACCGTGCCGCCGCCGGGATTGCCGCCCGCAACCGTGGTGCCGATCAGGTCGCCACCAACCAGCAACAAGCCAGACGCGGGTTGCGCGCCATCCGCCCCGCCAGCGAAGTCGTACAGCGAGACGTAGGCGCCGGCGGCGGTTATTTCGAACACATTTCCCTGGCCGGTCGGGCCGTCGCCGAATGTGGTCCCGTAGAGGTTGCCGGATGCATCCTCGACCAGCGGCCCGTAACGGCCTCCCCCCGAATTGCCGGTGGTGAAGCTGTAGAGCGTGGTTTCCTGGCCGGCGGCGTTGATGGCGAACACGCTGCCATGCGTGGCGCCGGCACCGCTGGTGGTGCCGTAGAGGGTGCCGGCCGCATCCTGGATCAGACCTGCGCGCGGTCCCATTCCGTCGCCATGGTTGGTAAAGGCATAGAGAACGGAGTATACGCCTGCGGCAGATATCTTGAACACCACACCGCAGCCGGAAGGCTTGCAGGCAGCTTTCTTCTTGCCACCCACCCAGGTGGTGTCGAAGAGATCGCCTGAAGCATCGCGCAACAACGCGCCGAGGGGATGATTCCCATCGATGTCTGATTGAGAGCGACGCTGGCTATGGTGCGTCGTTGCTGAATTTCGGATTCTCGCGCAGCAGCTGCGCCAACGCCCGATCCTTACCGCCGAGCCTGTCCGCGAGTTGGATGAAGGTCCGCACCACGGTGCGCTCCCGCGCGTCCGGTGGCGCGGGCCGCGCCGCGAGCGCGAGCGATGCCTGGCGAAGATCCGTTCTCCAGTCTTCGTAGTCGTAGGTCCGGCTCGACATGCTGATCCCGCGTCGCTGGTCGTTTCGCCAGGCCGCGTAGCCCTGCTGAGGCGTCGGTCCACTTAAGGCGGCCACGAGCATGGAGAGGTCGGTGTAGTCCCATATGCCCCCGCTGCGCTCCCGGCATGCCCACCCGAATCGCATGCCGTCGGGGACGCCCATCCCCATGGAGGGTTCCATATAGGGAAAGCTGACAAACGGCCCGAGGATTTTCGCATAGAAAGCGGTGTCGGTGGCGCGCGCCGCATCTGGCCGGCCCTCGTGCCATACGAACGTGATCGGTGAGGTGTAGAGCCGGGTGCCCGGAAACGTCGCCTGCGATTGCAGGCCCTGCACCGTGGCCGCGCGGTAGGATGCCAGTCGCGGCACGACAATGAGAACGTCCGACGGCGTGTGGCGGCCCAATTCCCTGAAAAAACAATTGCCGGCAAGCGCGCGGACGTAAACCAGCGACTCGAAATCGTAAAATTGGAGCGGCGCAATGCCGCCCCCGATGACGCTGCCTCGCGGGGCATTCGTGCGAAGCGTGGGGCAGGCATCGGATGGCCCAAAGCGAAACGCGATGGCCTCGAAACCGGCCGGGTCGGCCGCGTAGGCGGACAGACGCGCGACCTCCAGACGTGTGATCCGTCCCTTGACAAGACCGTCCCAGCATGCCGGGCATTGTTTTGTGAGCAATTCGTCCGCATCCAGCGTGTCAGGCACGACGAGGCTGAAGCTTTGCATCGCGCCCGGCGGCAGGCGCAGGCTGGCGCTGGCAGCTTCGATGCGGGCAAGCGCGGGGGCGGTCTGCTGGTTGCTGATGTATGCCGGCACCAGGTAAATGGTCGTTGCAAGTACGGTAGCGAGCGCATTTTTCCATGCGCCGTTGGCGACCGGCAAGACGGCACGCACGAGCCGGAAGGCCACGACCCAAAGTGTCAGCGCCGGCAGCAAACCGATCAGCAGCGCGATCGGGATGCCGATGATTGATATTCCGAACAGGAACATCAGGCCGGCGCCAAACTTGTTGGCCAGTAGAAATGTCAGCACCGCGAGGGCGCCCGCGAGCCAGTCGATGGGTTTGATCGTGTATGGCATGGCGTCCGTCGTCGAATGATTCAAAAACCCGCGGAGGTGCCGGTTGAACTCTTGCGGGCCGCGCGGCAAATCCGGTGATAGCGTATTATTTCGGCTCGGACATCGGAGCCCGCCGGTATCCGGGCCGCGCGGCCAATCTTCAACGAAATCAATGGTTTGAATTTTAATGGCTTCGCCGACCAGGGGGCTCTGCCCCCTGGACCCCCGTCGGCGTGCCGCCGCCGTCGTACGCGCTGCGCGGCGGGAGTCATCTGTACGGTGTAGCGAGACGTGGATTTAGCGGCGCGCTCGCAGCCGATGCTACGCTCGGAACCAGAGTAATGGGGTCTGGGGCCCACTGGCCCCAGCGGGTCCAGGGGAGAGCCCTGGCCTTGTTCCTTCTAAAACTACGCAAGCTGTGTCGCCGGGGTGGTCGCTACGCCGG
>JAATGE010000209.1 GCA_015654825.1 Rhodospirillales bacterium | reverse complement strand
GGGGGGCTGCTGGCGGTGGCGCAAGACGCCGCGGCCTCCGGAAACCGAGAGGCGGCATGGACGTTTATCCGACGGCTCCCCTGCTTGACCCGGCGCGGCTCGATCTTGTCGCGCTGCGGGTGTGGACCAAGTCCACGCGCACCGACCTCGATGGCAGGCAATTCTGGGCCCGGGTCACGCACTATGTCGATTTCATCGAGGGCGAACCGCGTATCGGCCAATTCGCGCTGGTGCTGAGCCATACCGGTGCCGACATGATGGCGTTTTTCCTGGCGCTCATCGCCTGCGGCCGTCTCGCTGCGTTTTTTCCGCCGAATTCGCCGCTGCAGGACGAGACGTACTATTTCAGCCAGCAGAAGCAATCGCTCGGCAAGATCAATCCTTCCTCCATCTGCATTTTTGAGTCTCATTTGGCGGAGACGATCAGGCGGATCGATCCCGCGCTCGGCGACCGTATGGTCGCGGTGCCGGGCGCGGCGGACGCGCAGGTGCCGACGCAGGGCGAACCGCGGGCGATGGCGATGCTGCGCGCGCGCCTTGCGTGCGACCAGCCGATCTTTATCCAGCACAGTTCCGGCACCACGGGCATCAAAAAGGCCGTGGGCATCTCGGGCCAGTCGCTGACCCGGCAGTACGCCGCGTACTGGCCGCTGATCCGCCAGCAGGCCGGGACCGACCATCTGCGCCTGGCATCGTGGCTGCCGCTGTATCACGATATGGGCCTGATCGCGACGTTCCTGCTGCCCATGCTCGGCGGCGATACCATTTCGATTATCGATCCGTTCGAGTGGATCAACACGCCCGGTGCGCTGCTCGACATGATCGAGACGGATGGCGCCGATGTCTGCTGGTTGCCCAACTTCGCGTTCCGCCATTTTTCCCGCCTGCGCAAGGCGTTGCCGCATCGTAACCTCGCCGATGTGAGGCTGTGGATCAATTGTTCGGAACCGTGCCGCTATGCCGACGCGGTGCGGTTCGAACAGGATTTCGCGGCGTTTGGCGTGCGACCTGGCAGCGTCGTCGGCTGCTACGCCATGGCAGAAACGGTTTTCGCGGTGAGCCAACTGGTGCCCGGCGAGCAGCGGGCGCTGGCGGTGCCGCACGCAATTACCGTGGGCACCGATATGGCGGCGTCGGGCGCGCGGATCGTCAGCGACGGCACGCTGGTGGCGGGGGGCTTCAAGCTGGTGCTGTCCTCGGGGCGGACGCTGCCCGGGTTGGATGTGCGGGTGCGGGCCGACGGCCGGGATCTGCCGGACGGAACCTATGGGGAAATAACCATCCGCGGTAATTTCCTGTTCGACGGCTATCGCGGCATGAGTCGCGTAGACTCCGCGATCGGAACGGATGGCGCGTTTGCAACCGGCGATCTGGGCGCGATCATCGAAGGCCACCTCTATATATTCGGCCGGCTGAAGGAAATCATCATCGTCAACGGCAAAAATCTGTTTGCCGGAGACGTGGAGGACATCCTGAACAGCGTGCATGGCGTCAAGAAAGGCCGCGTGGTGGCCTTCGGCCTGGACAGCGACCAGACCGGCAGCGAAGAATTGATCGTCGTCGCGGAGCACGACCCGAGTGCCGGTGTGGCGCCGGCCGACACGCGTGCCGATGTCAGTCGCGCGGTCGCCGAAACGTTGAACGTGAAGCCGCGTGATGTGCGCATCGTCGATGAACGGTGGTTGGTGAAGAGCACCAGCGGCAAAATAACCCGCGAGGACAATCGGCAGAAATATCTCACGGATTTTCGCAAGTCCTCCTCAACATAGGGAGCGCATTCGGTGGCTGAATTCACGATCCAGGAACTGCAGGCCATCGCCCGGGAGGTCATCGGCGACCGCGATATCGAGCTGGCCCCGGAAATGACCGCGGCGGACGTGCCGGGATGGGATTCGCTCAATCACACGCTGATTACGATGGAAATTTCGGCTCATGTCGGCCGCGAGGTCGATGCGGAGAAGCTGGCGCAGCAGCCGACTTTTGGCGCGCTGGTGGAACAGGTCAACGCGGCCTGATCAGGTGACATCAAAGGCCAGGGCGCTGCCCTGGACCCGCTGGGGCCAGTAGGCCCCAGACCCCATTTCATCTGTTCCGAGACTGGCATTGACGCGGGTGCAATTGACTGCCGCCGGCAGCCTCGCGCTGCGCGGCGGGAGTCTTAACCGACTGACGCGCAGCCGAAGCGAGATACGGAACAGGTAATGGGGTCTGGGGCCTACTGGCCCCGTCGGGCGTAGCACGCCTGCGGCGTGACGGGTCCAGGGCGGAGCCCTGGCCTTTCCTTAACCTCTCCTTGACGGTGCGCTCAGTACCCCCTGCCCGCCTGGCAATTGTCCGGCGGGCTGGGAATTATCCCAAATTTAGGACGTATCGCGGATAACGGGAAGGCCAACGCCTCCTTCCGCAGCGACGTCTCACATTTGGGGTCCCCATGCGACACAATACCTATAGACTAATGAGCCGCGTCGGTCTGGCGGGGATTGCCTCGCTGATCGTGGCGAGCGCCAGTGCCAAGACGGCCGCACCCCTGGCGCAATGCCAGCCGGTCAATTTCGGCGGCGCGACCGTGTGTGCGGTCGATATGAGCCGCTACACCCATAGTGCCAGCGTCGCCATGCCGGTGTGCCCGTCCGGCGTTACCTCGACGGGCGGCCCATTGCTGTGCGAGCAGAGTTTTGCCGCGGCATTGACCGACGCCAGGCGGTATTTCGCGGCGGCGGGTTCGGCGAGCCGCAGCTACCTCATTACTATTCCGAGCGGCGCATACGATCTCTCATCGCAGGGCACGGTACTTCCGGCATCGCAAGGCGTTATCGACGTCAGTGGAATTGCGCCCGCGAGTTCCGGATGCCTGGACGCGGCGGCGGCGGCCACCGGCACGGTCACGCTGAGCGGGAATCCTTGCCTGATTATCAGTGGCGCCGGCGCCGACAAGACGACGCTGACCACGGCGAACGGGGTGACGGCGATCTACGGCCGCAACGTGTCGCACGTGCTGATTGAGAATATGACGCTGGTTCAACCGAACAAATCGACGACCCAGGGGATTTTCGTCGGCCAGGGCACCCAGTACGTTCAGGGCGTTACCTATCCGACCTTGACGTTGGATATCGCGCCGGGCTTTCCGACGCCGATGGCACTGTACATGATCAACTGCGCGCGAAATGGCGCCGCGGGATGCTCGCCCTCCGGTTTTGCAACGCTCGCGAACGACATCTATTTGCGCGCCTATACGAATACTGCGTCGCCGCAACTGATCCCCTCGACATCCGCCGTCAATTCGAACGCACAATATGCGTGGGGTTTCCCGGGTTGGTCTGGTGTGCCGACGATGATGGTGCCGCCGATACAGCCCGATGCCGCTGCATTCCCCAATCGCTGGACGCTGACCTCCTCGCAGCCGCTGAACCACCGGGCTTTTCCGAGTTATTTCTCCGAGACGACGTCGTCGGTCGCCAACCTGATTTGCATGAAGGTCGATAACGCGCAGACCTTCGGGTTCGACGATCATGCTGCTGGCGGCACGGATGTCATCATGAACAACATGGTGTGGATCGGCGCCAGCCGCGGCGTGTTCCGTGGCATACGGGGCAGCCTTACCGGCGACGGTTACGGTGCACAGGTGTACAACTCGACGATCAGGCGTGGCCCTGCGGTCCGCGGGCAGCTGCCGTGCCTTTCCACCCAGAGTGGCGGCATGGAATTTGGTAGCCCGACCGATCCGCCGATTTACGGCAACATTGTATTCGGTCTGACCGCGGAGGCCACTGGGGACGACAGTATCGCGATGTTCAACGATATCGGTGGGGCGCCGACCGGGCGCGGCGGCACCTATCCGCAGTCGGTGATCGCGCAGTCGTCGATCGGCAATTCGTTCGCCCGCGATATCCTTCTGACGAATGCGCAGCAGTATAGTGGAATGGCCGGCAATTCGCGCGTCGCGGTCGATGCGTTCACGCAGAGTCATATCGCCGAGGCGGGCCATTGCGACCCGTTGGTGCTCGGCAACGGCAACTGTCCGGTGACGTACGTAACATACTGAAGGGAGCCCCCACCGGCCGCGCCTGGCTGGTGGAGCCCCCCGGTGGCGAGGCGGGCTACCACCAACCAGCCGGGGCTGGTGGGGGCCCCGGGCCCATTCGACGGGGCGGGCAGGCCCAAGGCCCCGGGGCTACCTTCCTTCGGCTCATGGCACAGAAGCTCGCCTGCGATTGACGGTCATCGGACGATCCGATCGATTTTCGATTTGCGTGGATTCTTGCTGACAAGCAACCGCATCGAATCGAGGGCCCAATGTTGCGACAAAAAAATGTTGCGCCGAAGCCGGCGATCCCTTGTCCGCGCGGACATTAACGCCATCTAAATCTTCAGATGAACGAGCGGTAGATTCTTAAAATTTAGTCTCTACTACGCTAACAAGTGTCAAAATTGAGGTCGGCCATGCTGAATAGCTCAAATAAATGCTACAATCGCATAAAACTAGCCGGCGCACTGGCGCTGTTGGCAAGCGGTGCAAGCGCCAAGTTCACCGTGCCGCTGGTGCAGTGTAAATCGACGGTCTTCCAGGGCGCAACAGTTTGCGCGGTCGATATGTCGAGTTACGTCCGCGCGGACGGCAACGGCCTTGCCCAGTGCCCGGCCGGCGCGACGTCGACCGGACCGACAGTGCTCTGCCAACAGAACTTCGCGGCGGCGATCAAGGACGCCAAGCTGTATTTCGCGACCGCGAGCCAGCCGTTGCTGCCCTATGTGATCAAAGTTCCCCGCGGCACCCACGATTTTTCCTCACAGCCACATGCGCTGCCCTGGAAAAAAGCGGCGATCGATATTAGCGGAATCGGGCCGACCAGCGACGGATGCCTGGCCGGCAACCCTGCGGCCGACGGCGTCGTTACACTGAGCGGCAATCCATGCTTCGTGATCTCAGGCGCGGGCGCGAGGGAAACAACCCTGATCACCGCGAACGGTCTGACCGGCATCGCCGGCGGCCGCGTGTCCCACGTGCTGATTGAAAACATGACCATGATTCAGCCCAATCACTCGGCCACGCAGGGAACTTATGTTTCCCAGGCGAGCCGGACCTTCGGCGGGCTGGACTATACCACGCTGACACTCGATATCGCCGCCGGTTTTCCGACACCGCTGGATCTGTACAATATAAATTGTGCGGCAAACGGCGACCTCCGCTGCTCCGACGCCGGGCTGTCGACCGTTACGAATAATATCTACATGCGGGCGTACACGAATACCGCCGCCCCCAAACTCATTCAATCGACGTCCGACGCCGACTCCAACGCACAAAATCCGTGGGGCTACCCTTCGCTCGGCGGCGCTATCCGCGCGGCGGTAAAGCCGACGCAGCCCGATGCGGCGAATTTTCCCGATCGCTGGACGATTACATTGTCAACGCCGGTAAGCAACCGCGACTTCCCGAGCGTCTATTCCGAGACAACCGGCGGCGCCTTGAACCTGATCTGCATGAAGGTCGATCATGCGAGCGCGTTCTGGTTCGACGATAATCCGTCGGGCGGCACCGATGTCATCATGAACAACATGGTGTGGATCGGCGCCGCCCGCGGCACGTTTCGCGGCATACGCGGAGGACTCGCCGACGGCACCCTCGGCGTGCAGGTGTACAATTCCTCGATCGAGCGCGACGCACCGGTCGGCGGACAGGTGCCGTGCCTGTCCAGCCAGAGCGGCGGCATGCAAATCGGCAACCCGAACGACGCGCCAATATACGGCAACGCGGTGTTTGGCCTGAAAGCGGAAGCGACCGGAGACGATAGTCTTGCAATGTTCAACGACATTGGCGGCAAACCGGTCGGCGATGGCACGTTCTATCCGCAGACATACATCAGGCAGTCCGTCATCGGAAACTCGTTTGCGCGCGACATTCTTCTCATGACCAACCATCACAACGGCGGCTTGTACGGCGCCTCGGCGGTCATCGTCGACGCGTTTACCCAGGGAACAGTGACCGACGAGGGCAATTGCGACCCGCTGGTACTCGGCGGCGACAATTGCCCGGTAACCTACGTTAACGACTGATACCAGCCCGCGTGGGGGCTCGTCTGTAGGGAAGGCCAGGGCTCTGCCCTGGATCCCGTCACGCCGAAGGCGTGCTGCGCACGACGGGCCAGCCGCCCCCAGACGTCGGCGAACAAGGAACAATTAACAAAAGTTTTTGCTTCTTTTTTCAAAAAGAAGAACTTTCTCTTGTTCTTTTTTGAAAAAAAGAACCAAAAAACTTTTGTTAATTTGGCTTTCGTTTCGGGTCGAAGTGCCCGGCTCGAATGTCATGCCAAGAAAATTCCAAATGCGATTCGCCTCCCTGGCCTGTGGGTATTACCGCAACGAAGCGGCAAACCGTTCCACTGCCCAATCCACCTCTTCGCCGGTAATGACCAGCGGTGGCGCTATGCGGATCGTATGGTCGTGGGTTTCCTTGCACAGCACGCCCAGTTCCTGAAGGCGCTTGACATAGCCGCGGGCGCCGCCGGCATCCGGATGCAGTTCGACCGCAGTCATCAAGCCGCGGCCACGCACGTCACGCACCAGCGGCGAGCCGATCGCGGCCAGGCCGGCCTGCAGGCGGGCGCCCATCACGGCCGCGTTCTCGATCATGCCTTCCTCGCGCAGCACGCGCAGCGCCATGCGGGCGACCGCGCAGGCCAGCGGGTTGCCGCCAAATGTGCTGCCGTGCTCTCCGGGTTTCAGCACCTCCATGACCTCGATGTTGGACAGCACGGCGCTGACGGGATAGAACCCGCCGGACAGCGCCTTGCCGACCAGCGTCATGTCGGCCTCGACACCTTCATGTTCCTCCGCCAGCATCTTGCCGGTGCGGCCGAAGCCGGTTTGGATTTCGTCGAGGACCATGACGACGCGCTCGCGGCTGCAAATCTCGCGCACGCGGCGCAGATAGCCGTCGGGCGGAATGATCACGCCGGCCTCGCCCTGGATCGGTTCCACCAGGATCGCCACCGTATTCGGCGTGATGGCGGCTTCGAAGGCGTCCGCGTCGCCGTAGGGCACGACGCGAAAACCGGGCGTGAACGGGCCGAAATTGCGCTGGCTCACGGGGTCGGTTGAGAATCCGACGATCGTCAGTGTGCGGCCGTGGAAGTTTTCCGAGCACACGATGATTTCGGCCTGGCCTTCCGGCACGCCCTTCACTTCGTAGCCCCATTTGCGGGCCAGCTTCAGCGCGCTTTCGACCGCCTCGGCGCCGGAGTTCATCGGCAGCACCTTGTGCGTGTTCGTGGCGGCGCAGATCTCGGCGTAGAACAAAGCCAGCTGGTCGTTGCGGAACGCGCGGCTGGTCAGCGTCAGGCGCTGCGCCTGCTCCGTCAGCGCCGCCAGGATGCGCGGGTGGCAGTGACCCTGGTTGACCGCCGAATACGCCGATAGGCAGTCCAGGTATTTGCGGCCCTCCACGTCCCAGACGAAGACGCCCTGGCCGCGCGTCAGCACCACATCGAGCGGCTTGTAGTTGGTGGCGCCGTACAGCGCTTCGAGGGCGATGTAGTCCGCCGTGGTGCGGGGCGCCGGCTGGTTTTCGAAGATGGCATCCATGGACGGCCTCGGGTCGCTTTGCTGGTTCACGCACGCAATCCTGGCGTGGGCTGGTGCTTGGCGGGTTACCTTGCCGCGCCGGCTCACAAGAAACAACGCTATGTTACCAGCGGGTAAAACACCGGCGCGGCAAAGCGCCTAACTGGCCTGGTGTTCGATGTAACCGGAACAGGGGCACATAAATGACCAGTTTCACCAACATTCTGGGCGCGGCGGCGTTGGCGGCGCTGGCGCTGAGCGGGACCGCGGCGGCACAGGCCGGCGAGGTGCAGCAGCGGCTCG
>JAATGE010000210.1 GCA_015654825.1 Rhodospirillales bacterium | reverse complement strand
CACCCCAGCCGCCGTGGAACCCGCCGCCGCCACCGCCGCCATGAAAGCCGCCGCCGCCGCCACCGCCACCGCCGCCGCCATGCCAGGCCGCGTCGGCGGTGGCGGGAGCAAACTGCAGCGCCAGGCCCAGCGCGGCGGCTACTGAAATCCGTTTGAGCAAAATACGCATCTTCGATACCTCCGTTATGCTGGAATGTGGGCGATGAGTGCCCGCCGGCAAGAAATGAAGCGTAACGCGGAAAATCGGTTCCCGCCGACGATAGTTACAAATCTCCCGGTTGCCAGGGTTGGCATGCCGCCGCGTGCGTCGGCGCTGCGGGGGTGAAATCATCGTGTGCGAGAGCCGCAAACAATCGCGGCCTAGGGGATGAGTACGGTCTGCCCGGTCGTGTGCCGCCCTTCGAGCGCGGCGTGAGCCGCGGCGGCCTCGGAGAGGGGAAATGTCTGGTTGATGCTGGCGTGCAGCACGCCGGCGGCCACCGCGGCGAACAGGTCGGCGGCCATCTTTTCGAACACCGGCCGTTTGGCCGTGTAGGTCGCCAGCGACGGGCGGGTGATGAACAGGCTGCCCTTGGCGGAAAGCAGGCTGAGCTCGAATGGCGGCACTGGCCCGCTGGAATTGCCGAAACTGACCATCAGGCCGAGCGGTGCGAGGCAATCCAGGCTCACGAGGAAGGTGTCACGGCCGACGCTGTCGTAGACCACCGGCACCATTTCGCCGCCGGTGATGCGCTTTACGTCGGCGGCCAGGGTTGCGGTGCCGACGATCGTATGCGCGGCGCCGGCTGCCTTGGCGAGATCCGCCTTGGCGGCACTGGAAACCACGCCGATGACGCGGGCGCCGAGATGCGAGGCCCACTGGCACAGCAACAGCCCGACGCCGCCGGCGGCGGCATGCACCAGGATCGTTTCGCCCGGCTTCACGGCGTGGGTACGATGAATGAGGTAGTGCGCCGTCAGCCCCTGCAGCATGATGGCCGCGGCGACCTTGCTGATGACGCCGTCGGGAAGCTTGATGACGCGATCGGCGGTGATAACTCGCAGCATGGCGTAGGCGCCGAGTGAGCCGGCATAGGCGACGCGGTCGCCGACCTTGAGGCTGGTGACGCCTTCGCCCAGGGCTTCGACGACGCCGGCACCTTCCTGGCCGATGACCGCTGGCAGGTTGGGCAGCTTGTAGAGGCCGTTGCGGAAATAGACGTCGATATAGTTCAGGCCGACCGCTTCGTGGCGTAGCAATACCTCGCCGGGGCCAGGTTCCGGTACCGGCACATTCTCCCAGCGCAGCACTTCTGGCCCGCCGGTGGCGTGGATTCGGATCGCCTTGCTCATTTATCCTCCGTGCCGGGCTGCGTGCGCAGGTCTCACAGCATGAAACGCCCGCGGTCCTGCTCCAGCTCGAGCAGGTAGCGCTTGGTATGGATACCCTCGCCGCCGGAATAGCCGCCGATGCCGGCGCCGCTGACGACACGGTGGCAAGGGATCAGGATCGGGATCGGGTTGGCGGCGTTCGCCCCGCCGACCGACCGTGCGGAACCGCCGGCGGCCTGCGCTATTTCGCCGTAAGTGCGAACCTGGCCGAACGGAATCTTCAGCAATTCGGCCCAGACGCGGCGGCGATAGCCGGTGCCCGCGGGTGCCAGCCGGAGATCGAATTCGGTCAGCGTGCCGTCGAAATAGGCCTGCATCTGGTCGACGGCGCTCTGGAGCAGATAGGACGGGGTCTGATCGCGGCCCCAACCCCAGTCCAATGCGACGATGTGGTCGCCCTCTTCGGAAAGGGTCAGGTCACCGATCGGCGAGTGCAGCGAAAGTTGGGGCAATCCCACTTGTCCTCAAAGCCCTGCCGGACCACGGACGAATGGCAGCGCCAGCCGGGCGCGCTGTCAAGTCGGGGGAATGGGGGCAGGAACAGCAGACCATCTGAAACAACATGGCACGTTGGCATACCGGTACAACGGCGGCGTCGCACCGTCAGGCAAATTGCCGTGCGGGTGCCAATTGGCGACCGCAGCCCAAAACCGACTCCCTTGCGTCAGGTGTAGCAATTACACATACGCCCCACATAACAGCACACCTACAGTGGTGCCCACATTGATCTGGTGTGT
>JAATGE010000144.1 GCA_015654825.1 Rhodospirillales bacterium | reverse complement strand
CCGGAACAAACAAAATTGGGGTCTGGGGCCTAAGGCCCCAGCTTGGTCCTGGGGGCAAAGCCCCTAGCCTTCCCTACGTCAACCTCATCTATCGGTTTGCTATGCTCCGCTAGCGTAATGCGCGAGCACCGCCGTCGCGCGGCCGAATACGCCCATGCGCGGCACGTCCTCGCCGGCCAGCAGCGGCACCTCGAGTGGCGGCACCCCAGGCTGCGTCACCACCAGCTTGCCCACCACGTCCCCGGTTCGCACCGGCGCCGGCACCGGCTCGTCGTAGTCGATGGTGACTTTCGTGTGCTGCTTCCAGTTGCGCGGCAGCGTCATCACCACATCCCGCCCCGCCACCAGCGGCACCGACGGCACCGCACCGAGATACACACGCGCACGATCCGCGACGTCGGTTGCCGACAGCAGCGTCACATTCTCGAAATTCGCGAACGACCACTCCATCAGGCGCAAGCTTTCCTGCACCCGCGCGGATTTGCTCGGCATGCCGTTCAATACCATGATCACGCGGCGACCGTTACGCTCCGCGCTAGCGACCAGGCCGTAGCCGCCCGCGTCCGTGTGCCCGGTTTTAAGCCCGTCGGCCATGCCGCGCTGCACCAGCGGATTGCGGTTATATTGCACAATGCCGTGATAGGTGTATTGCTTTTCCGCATCGTAATGATAATAGTCGGGGAAATCGCGAATGATTGCTTTTGCCAATGTCGCGATATCGCGCGCCGACATATGGTGCGCCGGGTCCGGCCATCCCGTTGTGTTGCGAAACACGCTGTGTGTCAGCCCAAGCTTCTTCGCCTCGTCGTCCATCATTTCGACAAACTGCTCTTCGGAGCCGGCAATCCCCTCGGCCAGCACCACGCAGGCATCGTTGCCGCTCTGGATAATCATGCCGCGGATCAGGTCCTCGACCTTGATCGTTCCGCCGAGCTCGACGAACATCTTGCTGCCCTGGATGCGCCACGCCTTCTCGCTGACCGGCAGCATCTGGTCCAGCCGCAGCGCGCCCGACTTCAGCTTCGAATAGACGATATAGGCTGTCATCAGCTTGGTCATCGACGATGGCGGCATTTCCACATCGGCCTGCTTGTCCAGCAGCACGGCGCCGGTCGCGAAATCTGTAATGAACGCCCATTGCGCCACCGTATCCATGGGCCCCATCGGCGTTTGCGCCGGCGGCCCATTGGCGGCGGCGAAATCCGCACCACCTTCCTCGTCCTCGGCGCCGGCGGCGGCCTTCGGTGCCTCCTTTCTCGCGGAAGGCGCCTTGGGCACCTCGTGCACTGCCTTTCGCGGCCTGGCCCAAGCCGCTTGGGCCGCCAGCAGCGCGGCGCCCGAAAGCAGAATATCGCGACGGTTCAGCATTTCTGGTGCCCTTTCAAGATAACCCGGCCGGCAGCCAACCACGGAAACGCTCAATCAGCTTCCACGGTGATGCGAGCATCCACGACACCCGCGCCCAATGCCCGGCGCAGCGCGGCATCGGCTTCCGCTACGGTGGCGAACGGTCCGGCCCGCACCGAAAAGCTCTCCTGCCGACCCTCGCGGGAGCGCAGCACATGGCCGCCGAGTCCGCCCAGCCGCGCCGCCAACACTTTGGCGTAATCGAACCGCCCGAAAACCCCGGCCCGCAGCCATAACTGGCCCGGCTCCGGGGGCACGGCATGAATGACCTCGGGCAACCGGTCCGGCACCATCGCGGCAGCTTGCGCCGCGGGCGCGCCTCCAACGACGCTGCCCCCGCCATGGCCGGCGCCGCCCGCGCCCAACGGCGGCAGCGCCTCGGCCACTACCGTCCCGGCCGGCGCGGTGGAAATCGCGAGCTTCGGACCGCCACCCACCTGATCCACCACGCGGTGGCTCAGCTGCGTATCGAGCTGCACCCGCACCCGTGCAACGCCGGCCGCGGGTAGCAGCAGCAGCGCGGCGGCGCGCGGCGACAACGCGATCAGCCGCCCCGGATCCGCGGGCCCCCGATCATTGACCCGCACCAGGATCTGCCGCCCGTTCTCCAGATTCGTGACGCGCGCAATCGCGGGCAACTGCACCGTCTGCATCGCCGCTACCAGTGCGCCGCCCTCAAAAATCTCACCGTCCGCAGTCAGGCGCTTTTCGCTCTGCTGGACGGTTGCTATGCCGGTTGCATCCAGCGCGTAGTCCTCGGCGGGGTAATACCAGTGGCCACCGGCCTGGTACGGCTCGCCCAGCACGTAGTGCGGCGGCGCCGTCAGCGCTGGTTTGGGCGGCGTGCGCACGCAGCCGCTGGCCGCCATCAGGCAAGCGAGGAACGTCGTCAGTAAGTGCCTCATGGCTGCCGGCCTATCCGCTCGACGTTCGGAAGGCTAGTGGCTCTGCGCCTAGGACCCCGTTGGGGCCTTAGGCCCCAAACCCCAATTATGTTGGTTTCGGGGCAGCGATCCACACTCAGCGCCCGTCCGACCCGCCGCCCCTAAGTCGCGTACATGCCGAGCAGGCCCACTGCCAGCGCGTAAAAATCCGATGGATTATAGCGTCGGATCACATGGAAATTCTCATACACCATGAACGCCTCGCCCGCCGGCCCATCCGCCAGCAGCAGCGCGCCGGCCACATCGGTCCGTGTGAACGCGCGCCCATCGATGCGGCGCACACCGGCCGCCTGCCAGGCGCCGAGCGGCAGCGTATGGTCGCGTCCGGACTTCCCCGTGAAACCGGCCGGCACGAGTACTGGCTGGCCCCACGGCTCGCCGTTGTGCCAGCCGCAGCGCGCCAGGTAATTGGCCACGCTGGCGAAAACATCGGGCCGGCTGCGCCAGATGTCGCGCCGCCCATCGCCGTCGCCGTCCGCCGCATAGCGCAGATACGCGCTCGGCATGAATTGAGGTTGTCCCATCGCCCCGGCCCAGCTGCCAGTCATCGCGACAGGGCCGATATCCCCCGCATTCAGGATATGCAGCGCGGCCAGCAACTCGCCGCGGAAGAACGTGGCCCGCCGCCCTGCATAAGCGAGCGTCGCCAGCGATCGCACGACACTGAACCCGCCCGTATTGGCGCCGAACCCCGATTCCAGCCCCCAGATGCCGACGATCACGGCGGGGTCAACGCCGTAGCGACCTCCCGTGCCAGTCAGCAGCGACGCGTTGTCCGAGTATGAAACACGGGCCTTTTCCAGGCGTTTTTCCGGCAGCACGCGGGCCCGGTACTGCGCCCAGGTCAGCGTGAATTCCGGCTGGTGGCGATCCAGCCGCAACACGTCGGGATTGGGCGACAATCCGCCGAGCGCGGCGTCCAGCACGTCGCGCCGCACGCCGGTACGCGCGGCCTCGGCGCGCACGCTGGCCAGAAACCCAGCGAAACCATGCGCCGCCGCTGCCGGCGTGGCCAGCATGGCAAGCGCCGCGGGAAGGAAGACTCGGCGATTAAGCATGGCGCCACCCTGCCACACCTCGTCCGCCGAGAGCACCAGCGACTACGCTGTTCGCGAGAAAGGG
>JAATGE010000436.1 GCA_015654825.1 Rhodospirillales bacterium | reverse complement strand
GTTTTTATCATCGTATGCGCGCTGGCGCCGGGATAGCGCGTGGTGACCTGCACGGTTGGCGGCGTTACGTTCGGGTACTCCGCGACCGGCAGTGACCACAGCGCCCCGCCGCCGATCAGCACGAACAGGATGGCGAGCACATTGGCCAGTACCGGCCGCTCGATGAAGAATTTTGAGATCATGACCCGTTACGACCCGGGAATCGCGGCGAGCTTCGGCACGACTTTCTCACCCGGGATGGCACGCACCAGGCCATCGACCACGACGCGATCGTCCGCCGTCAAGCCGTTCGTAATGATACGCAGCGTGCCCTCGATGTCGCCGGTCTGCACGGCGCGCTGCTCGACCACGTCGTCCTTGTTCACCACCAGCACGTAGGCGCCGCCCTGGGTGCTGCCGAGCGCCGTGTCGGGCACCAGCAGCGCGGACAGCGGCTCGCGCGTGCGCGGTACCCGCACCCGCACGAAATAGCCCGGCAGCAAGGCGTGATCCTCGTTTTGCACGATCGCGCGCATCGGCAACGTGCCGGTGGTCGCGTCGACCTGCGGCGCCGCATAATCGAGCGTCGCGCGGTGCGGATAGCCCTCTTCCGCCGCCAGGCCGACATCGACGGGGACCTTGCCGAGTTCCGCCAGGGTTATTCCGGCGTTGGCGAACTCGGCGCGCACGCGCTGCACGCTCTGGTCCGGCAGGCTGAAATTGACGTAAATCGGCGCCAGCGAAACGATGGTCGCGAGCGTGGTCGGGGTCGAAACGCCGACCAGCGCGCCGACCGAAACCTGGTGCTGCGTCACTGTTCCATCGAACGGTGCCGTGACGCTGGTATAGCCGAGATTGATGCCCGCCAGCAGCAGGGCTGCCTGGTCGCTGTCGACATTGGCCTGGTCCGCGGCGCGCGTCGCGCGTGCCTGATCGAGGGTCGATTGCGACGCATAATTCACATGCGCGAGCGAGGATTGGCGGCGGAATTCGGCATCGGCCTGCACGTACTGCGCCTGCGCCGAGGCCAGTGCCGCCTGCGCCTGCTTCAATTTCGCCTGATACGGTGCCGGCTCGATCGTGAAAAGCTGCGTGCCGGCTTTGACTGTCGCGCCATCCTTGTAATCGATGCTCTGCACGAAGCCCTCGATGCGGGCGACGAGATCGACGGAATTATAGGCGGCGGCACTGCCGGTGGTGTAGAAATAGGGCTGTACCTTGCGGGTCAGCGGATGCGCGACCCCTATCTCGGGCGGCGGCGGCGGCTGGTAGGCGTTCTGCTTGCGGCAGTCGGCAAGCAGCAGCAGCGACGCGCCTATCACCAGGCTGGCGCCTCGAAGCCGGCGTGCGCGGGGATGCCCGGATGCCATCATCTGATCTCCCCCGCCCGCGTTGCCCGCAGGCTGCCGCACGCTATTTCGTCGAAGAATTCTGGCGACCGGCCGCATAACCCTGCTGATAGGATTGCTGCTTGGACTTTTCGTACTGGTCGTACAGATAGCCGCCGAGCAGGCCGGCGCCGGCACCGGCCACCGCGCCGAGGCCGGCATTACCGCCGATCGCACCCAGTACGGCACCGCCCGCGGCGCCGATGGCACCGCCCGACAACGTCCGCTGTTCCGTGGAATTCATGTTGGCGCAGCTGCCCGTAACAAGCGGTACGGCCAGGCAAATCAGGGGTGCGTACCTCATCTTAGTTCTCCTTCACCAACGGTCGCGCGGCGCGCGGCGCGGTCATTTCCCGCACGGCCACGTCGCCGTGGCGAACCGGAACAGCGAATCGACCGGGCGCTCGCCCAGGAATTGCGGATTCTTCTGCGCCCAATCGACGTACATCTGGATCGCCTGGTCACGCGATGGGCCGTTCGCCGGATAGCAGACCGGGTCCATGACCTGCGAGGCGCCATGCTCCGCCTGGTGGTACTGGTAGGCGCCGACCACGAAGCCTTCGCAGAAATGAATGGCCGCGACCCGCATCGGGTCCGCGGCATCCGCGCTGCACAGCTGCACCAGGTCGCTCGCGGTCTTGATCAGGAAATTATCCGGCGTCACCGCGCGGGCCGCCAGCGGCCACGCCAGCAGGGCGACCATTGCCGTTCCCAGTCGGCATCGTTTCCAACGCATGTTCGTCTCCTTTTCATGGAACGGGAAAGACCGGGGCGGCGGCCCCGGCCTTTCCCGCGCACGCCCCGTTTTGTCAGAACCCATACGGCCCCCAAGGGCCACCCCACACGCCCCAGTCCATGCTGATATTTGCCGCGGCGTCCTGGTTCATCGAGGCGGCCATTTCCTGCTCGTCGGCGATGTGCTTTTCAAACACCTCGTGGCGATAGGCGTCATAGGCGGCTTCGTTGCCGGCATAGAGGCAGTTGCACACGGTGGGGTCGGCGTAGATCCAAACCTGCTGGCCGTTGCGCGTCTGGCGAACGAATTTGTGCGGCGGCAGGGCGTGCAGCGCCGCGATCTTCTGCGGCGTATCGGCCGGTTTGAAAGCAAAGCCTGCCGCGGCAAGCATGTTCTCCTTGTCCTGCACAATACCGGAGCAGCCGCCCAGCACCGCCAGCGCCGTCACCATCGTTGCAAACTTCACCATGTCAAAGCCTCCCGGTCCGTTGTTTATCAACATGCCGTTTGGCTTCGGTGCACCGCTGCCATCGGCGTTCACCCCCGCGAAGCCGCCGCGCGGGCCTCGGCTTCTTCAAGGCGCACGGCATATTCGCGGCGCATCGATTCGACGTGTCCAAGGACGTTCTCGAGCGCCTCCTCCTGGCCCTCCTCGTTGGCTTCCTCCAGCCACTGAGCGAACTCCTCCACCAGGCTATCGAGAACCTCAAGGCCACCCCTCGCCTTTTCGATCGCGATTTCAACCTCGGACACCGATTCGCCTCCCGGCAAAATTAACAAAAGTTTTTGCTTCTTTTTTCAAAAAGAAGATCTTCTTCTAAAGATGCCTTTGCCTAGTCCCAGATCACCGAAACGATCCGCCCGTCGTCGCCAACCACCAGCGTCAACCTGTTCGGATCGGAATCGAACTTGCCGATTCCCTCGGAGGCCTTGATGACGCGCAGGTTGGAAGGGAGGTGTTCTTCCTTAACCACATCCTTCTCGGACTTGCCGTCGGGCGGGGTGGCCCCTTTGGCAACAAAATATTTGCCCACGCATTTGTGGCAATCGTCCGCCGTCGAAGTTCCTTCGGCATAGCCCGGCAATTCGGTGAGAGTCACCTCGTTCGCGGCCCCATGCACGCGAATGCCGCTATAAGGATGGCTAGGCTCGATCGGGAATACCGCTTCGATCGGCGTAAAGCCGGTCGCCTCCGCGGCGCCGTCTGGCGCGCGCGCAACGAACACCAGATCCAGCATGCCATCCGACGGCGTGCCGTTGGTCAGCGGCACCAGTTCGCCTTCCTCCCACGCGCCGGTGCTGGTCAGGCCGCGCGCGCGTATCACGTCGAGCACCGGCCCATGCTTGCTGCGCAGCACTTCGACACTGACAACCTGCAGCACCGGCGCGCGGCGCTCTTCGGCCTCGGCCTGCGCCTCGTCCTGCGACCCCGGCTGCGCCTCGGCTTCGGGCGGTGCCGCCGCATGCGCGGCGGGCTTGGCGTGGCTCGCCTGCGCAAAGGCCATGCCACCCACGCCGAATACCAGGCTGGTGGCCAGAACTGCAGTCGCAACAGTGATGATCGGCTTCATACGATGTTCTCCCGGAACCTCAGGGTTTCCGTTGTCAGGCGCATTGTATATCCAGTGCAGCCGGGCCCAGTGCAGCCGGACCCAGCGCAGCCAGACCCAGTGCAGCCAGGACGGGCGGCTCCTCGCCGACCACGCTGTGCTCCAGCCGGTCGAACGCCGCGAGGATCAGATCGATCGGAACCATTTGCGTCAGGCTGCAGAACGATGTGCGGCCGCTCTCGAAGCTGCCGTTCTCCGCAAGCTTGTTGACCGGGGCCCCGCCGCCGCAGACCGAGAAATACTCGCAGCTCTCGCGGCACAGCTCGACGCCGGCGCCGATATCGCGGCTCATGGCCTGCATCGCCGCGCTGTCACGCATCTCCTCGAGCGTATCGGTATTGACGTTGCCTATCACGAAGTCGTTGTAGGCCGCGTTCTTGTAGCCGAGCAGCTCGGGCGAGAAGCTGGAGGCGTTGCCGTGGCAATCGACATTCAGCATGGCGAACGGCTCGGCCTGGATGTTGCGCATCACCGCGTCGTTGGGGCGGAAAACCCGCGGCAGCATGCTGTCGATTTCACGAATGAACCGGATATCCCCGGCTTGGCGCGACTGCCTCCAGAACTGTTCGAGAAACCGGCGGAAGCTTTCCTGCGGGTTGCCGGCGGCGAACAGGCCGGAAACGTGCTCGCCTTCCGATTCCTCCACATTGAAACAGATATCCTCGATCCCCTCGGACCGGTAGAAATCCAGCATCGCCTCGGGCTGGTCCATGCCACCCTGCGACAGCACCGAAATGACGTGGAACGGAACCTGCTCGCGCCGCAGCAGGCGAATTGCCGCCACCGTGCGCTCGAACGTGCCGCGCCCGGCGCGCGTCATGCGGTGCGCGTCGTGCAGATGTTTCGGCCCATCGATGCTGACGCCAACCCCGACCTGCCACTTCTTGAAAAACTCGCACCATTCGGGCGTGACCAGCATGCCGTTGGTCTGCATGGCGTGGCGCACATGTACCGCGGCCGGTCGCATCGCCTCGATGGCGGCGAACGCCGTTTCATAATACGAAACCGGCAGCACCAGCGGCTCGCCGGCGTGCCAGATCACCGTCAGATGCGGGGCGGCCCAGCCGGACGCAAAAACCTTGTCGAACAGAGCCTCGATGGTGCCCTGCGCCATTACGCTCTTGTCGTCGCGCTGCGGCAGGTAGCAGTAGCTGCAATTGATGTTGCAGAACGGCGTAGGCTGCACCACGATCGTTTCGATCGTTGGGCGCGCCGCGCTCGGGTCGCCTGCGGTCGGCATCATGCTATCGCCGGCGGCGAACTGCCGC
>JAATGE010000433.1 GCA_015654825.1 Rhodospirillales bacterium | reverse complement strand
GACGATCTGTTCGGGATCCGGGACAAGGGCGGTGTCGGTCATCAGGCCGAACTGTACTTGGCCGTTATAGGTGAGGATGGACACGCCGATGCCGATCGTGCCGGCCTGCGGTACCCAGAAAATCACCTGGCGCACGGGGGCGCTTTCGAGGCGCAATTCCCATTGCGGGCCCGGCACGTTGGTCATGACCGCGCTCGCGCGGCTGAGCAGCATTTCGAACAATTGATCCTGTAGCAGGCGCGGGGCGCGGCCCAGTGCTTCGAGCAGGCCGAGCGTTACGAGCGCCTCCTGACTGGTTTTCAGCTCCTGCATGCGCCGCCGTACTTCGCGCACGCGCTGCAGCGGGTCGGGTTCGCCGACCGGCAGGCAGAGTGCCACGATACCGAAATGATTGCCCAGATTGCCGCCCGACGGCGGCGCGGGGCGCAGATTGACCGGGATGAGCGCGCGCACTTCCACGGCCTCGGTGGCGTCGCCCTTGGCCGCGAGGTAGGCGCGCAGCGCGCCGGCGACGGAGGCCAGCAGAACGTCGTTGACCGAACAGCCCAGCGCGTGGCCGATCGCCTTGACGTCGCGCAGGCTCAGCGGCTCGCACCAGGCGACGCGCTTGTCGCCGGAGAGCGGTCCCTTGAAGCGGGTTTCGCTGTCGGCCGGCATGGCGAGCAGCCAGCCGAGCTCGCCGGCAACGCCGGAGCCCTGGCGCACGAGTTCCAGCAGGCGGCTGGGGCTTTTGGCGATATCCAGCAGCGAGCCGGTGGCTTTCAGGCCCTGGTCGATGACGTCGATCAGCGGTTCGACGATGGCGCGGAAGCCGACATCGTCGTGGTGCGGCGGGGCGGGTGCGGCGAACCCTTCCTGGTCGTCCATCAGTGACAGCATGACGCCAATCAGTGCGATGCCGTCGGCGATGGCGTGGTGGATTCGGGTTACCAGGGCGATACCGCCTTCGTAATCTTCCACCAGGTGAAATTGCCAGAGTGGATGCGCCATATCGAGCGGGCGGCTTGCGAGTTCGGCGACGAACGCCTGGAGTTCGGCCTTGCCGCCGGGCGAGGGCAGGCGCGCGCGCCTGATGTGGCGGGCGAGATCGAAATGCGGATCGTCGCGCCACCAGGCACCGGCGGTGGATGGTTCCGCGCGCTGGCGGAAGCGGTCGTGGCGCAGCAGGCGCTCGGCGATGCGGCTTTCCGCGCGGGCCAGGTCGACGGGACCTTGCAACAGCATAATGCCGACGATCACCATGCGGTTGGTGGGTTGCTCCATGCGCAGCCAGGTTGTGTCCACCGCCGCCATCTTTTCGGCATGCGACATTTCCTCTGTTTCCTCAGCAGCATTTTTTGCGAGCATCTTCAGTGCCATCGATGCGCCATGCCGGCATATGGGCGGGCCGGGCCCGCGCGTTTCCCCGGATGCCGCATATGATGCCGGCAGGCCGCGCCGCGTGTTGACCTTTATCAATTCGGCAGGGCGCCGGGGCGTTTATCGGATGCGGTATTGCAGGGACGATTGGCGATGGCGATGGTAGGAGAGACGATGTCGCGGCAGGTTCAACTTCACGCGGCGCCGCCGCCCGGCGTGCCGGCTTTTAGCATCGAGGATGATGTGAAGGCGGCCGCCGACAGGCTGGACCGGGGCTTTGGCGCGCTGATTGCCAAGGCGACGCTCGGGCAGTCGCCGCCGGCGCTTGCCGAGGCCTATCTCGACTGGCTGAGCCATTTGGCGGCGGCGCCGGGCAAGCAGCTTTGGCTGGCCTGGAAGGGAAGCCGCAAGACATTGCGGTTCGCGCGCTATCTGCTGCAATGCGCGCTGCATGAAGGCCATGCGCCGCCGTGCATCGATCCGTTGCCGGGAGACCGGCGGTTCACCGATCCGGCGTGGCAGGGTTGGCCGTTCAATGCGTATCAGCAGGGATTTCTGCTGTGGCAGCAATGGATGCATAATGCGACGACGGAGGTGGCGGGCGTTTCGGTGGCGCATGAGAATATCGTGTCGTTCGCGACCCGCCAGTGGCTCGACATGTTCGCGCCGTCGAATTTCCCGCTGACCAATCCGGTGGTGCTGAGCCGCACGATGACGGAGGGCGGTGCCAATTTTGCGCGCGGCCTCGGCTACCTGGCCGAAGATGCAAGGCGGGCCGTGGCACTTGGCCGCGGCAACGACGCGCGGCCCAATCCGGCGGTGGGCGATACGGTCGCGGCGACACCGGGAAAAGTCGTGTTTCGCAACCACCTTATCGAATTGATCCAGTATACGCCGACGACGCAGCAGGTGGCACCGGAACCGGTGCTGATCGTGCCGGCGTGGATCATGAAATACTATATTCTCGATCTGTCGGCGCAGAACTCGCTGGTGCGCTACCTGGTGGGGCGCGGCTTTACGGTGTTCATGATATCGTGGCGCAACCCGGATGCGGGGGATCGCGACACCAGTATGGAGGATTACCTGCGGTCCGGCGTGATGGCCGCGATCGATGCGGTGACGGCGATTTCGGGCAGCCCGACGCTGCATGGGACGGGCTATTGCCTGGGCGGCACGCTGCTTTCGATCGCCGCGGCGGCGATGGCGCGCGACGGCGATACGCGGCTGAAAACCCTGTCGCTGTTCGCCGCGCAGCAGGATTTTACCGAGGCGGGCGAGCTGACTTTGTTCGTCAACAGCAGCGAACTGGCTTTGCTCGACGACATGATGTGGCAGCAGGGTTACCTGGATGCGCGGCAGATGGCCGGCGCATTCCAGATATTGCGGTCCAACGACCTGATCTGGTCGCGGGTGATCCAGGACTATCTGTTGGGCGAGCGCGAAGCGCAGACCGACCTCATGGCATGGAACGCGGACGCGACACGCATGCCGGCGCGCATGCACGGCGAGTATTTGCGCTCGCTGTTCCTCAACAACGACCTTGCGGAGGGGCGCTATCTTGCCGGCGGTGCGCCGGTGGCGATCAGCGATATCCATGTGCCGATCTTCGTTGTCGGCACCGAGACGGACCACGTGGCCCCGTGGCGGTCGGTGCACAAAATTCACTTGCTGAGCGATGCCGAAGTGACTTTCGTGCTGACTTCGGGGGGACACAATGCCGGCATTGTGTCGGAACCGGGGCATCCGCGGCGGCACTTCCGGCAACTGACGCGGGCGGCGGAAGGGAACTATATCGCGCCGGACGCCTGGATGGAGGCGGCACGGCGTGTCGACGGGTCCTGGTGGCCATCCTGGGTACAATGGCTGGAAAACCGCTCCGGGACCGCGGTTGCACCGCCGCCGCTCGGTCGGGCGGAAGCGGGCTACAAGGTGCTGGAGGATGCACCTGGGGGGTACGTGCTACAGGGGTAAAACAAAAGTTTTTTGGTTCTTTTTTTCAAAAAAGAACAAGAAGAAAGCGCTTCTTTTTGAAAAAAGAAGCAAAAACTTTTGTTAATCGGAAGACTGCGCATGGATATGAACGATAGTGCTGGCGATGGGATCATCGAGAACCGGGTTTTTGCGGACATCGCGGTCGGCGACAGTGCCCGTATCGTGCGTACGCTGCGGGCACAGGATATCGAGCTGTTCGCTGTGGCGACCGGTGATATCAATCCGGCGCATCTCGATCCGGCGTTTGCCGAAACGGATCTGTTCCATCGCGTAATCGCACATGGCATGTGGAGCGGCGGACTGATTTCCGCGGTTCTCGGCACGCGCCTGCCGGGGCCGGGCACGATCTATCTTTCGCAGGATCTGCATTTCCGGGGGCCGATCGGCATCGGCGATACAATCACCACGTCGGTCACCGTGACGGAAAAAAAACCGGCAAAGTCGCGGCTGGTATTCGCTTGCAGCTGCGTGAACCAGGATGGAAAGGAAGTCGTGACCGGCACCGCCGAAGTGCAGGCACCGACCGAAAAGGTGCGGCGGCCGCGCGGCGAATTGCCGGATGTGCGATTGAACCGGCATCAGCGCTTTCAGCAGTTGATGGCGGCCACCGCCGGCAAGCCGCCGGTGCCGGTGGCGGTGGCGCATCCCTGCGACAGCGCCTCGCTCGGTTCCGTGGTCGAGGCCGCGGCAGCAGGGCTGATCGTGCCGATCCTGGTAGGACCCGCGGCACGGCTCCGCGCGGTGGCCGAGGCGGCGGGGCTTGATATCGGCGCCATGCGCCTGGTCGATGTGCCGCACAGCCACGCGGCCGCGGCGAATGCGGTGGCGCTGGTGCGGTCGGGCGAGG
>JAATGE010000307.1 GCA_015654825.1 Rhodospirillales bacterium | reverse complement strand
ACCAGACCCGGGAACGTTTCGGCCAATTTGTCGAGGCAGGCGGCGATCGCCCCGCGCGCGCCGGATGGCAGGTCCGTATCGCTCACGAGGCCATGCAGGCGATCCAGCTCGACAGTCATCGAGGCGGTACCGAGCATGCCGCGCAGCGTACTATCTTCGGCCGCCTGTTCGAGGTCGAGGCGGGGCAGCAGGTCGGCAAGGATCGAAATGATATCCGAGGCCACCGCGCGTTGCGGCCGCTCGCCGCGGGCGGCGGCCGGCACGGCGCGCATCGCCTTACGCCACGCGCGCTCTCGGATTGCCACCGGATCAACCGGCATGAGCGCGGCAACGACTACGAGGCAGGCAACCATGCCGAGCACCATGGCGAAGGCCGTGTTGACGTAAAGTTGCGCGTTCGGCTGGTATAAATTCCCGGTGCAAATCTGCGCAATGAACAGGGCGCCGAAGCCGACGCCGACCAACGCGTAGCGCGGCGTGCCCATGACGAGGCCCGCGGGAACCATGACAATCACGAGGAAAATCGACAGTGCACCGAAATCCGGCAGCCAGGGCAGGACGAACGCCATCGCGAAATAGGCGGTGATCATGGCAATGGCGACGGCGATCAGATACGGCCAGCCCATGCGGCCCGGGTCGCCCTGATTGATCGAGACCATCAGGCTCAACACCAGGCCGACAATTCCCGAAAAACCGGCCGACCAGGTAGTCGAGGCCCAGAAGACGCTGATCAGCAGCAATGCGAGGGCGGCACGCAGCGCCTGCAGAACGGCATCGGTCGGGTCGAGGCCCGGCCCGCGCTGCGGCGGGGCGGCGGACGCGGCCTGCGTCGTTTCGGCTTCGGCGGCGAGCACCATGGTCATGCCGTGCAGCAGGTCGCCGGCGCGGTGGATCACCAGCAGACCGTTGGCGAGAGGATCGAGCGGTACGGTGCCGGCCAGGGCCTCGAGATCGGTAGCGGCAGCCGCCAGCCGTGCGCCGGCGGTCTCGAGTTCCGCCTCGACAAAGGCGCGATCTGCGCCGGATATGCGCTGCAGGCTGGCGGCGGTGGCCGGCAGCACGGCATCGAGCTGCGCGAGAACAACCCCAGCTTGCCCGGCACGGAAATCGTCGAGGCGAAAATAAAGGCCGCGTGCGACCGCGAGGACGGCCAGAAAGGCGCGCGTGACGCGGTCAATCGCCTGGTGATTGACGCGCATATCGCGCGCCTCGAACGCGGCGAAGGAGCCTAACGCGTCGAACGTAACGATTTGCCCGATCATCCGCCGGCGCAGGGCCATGAAGGTCGCGACCGGTGTTTCCGGGCGCATGGCGGTGGCGCCGTAAGCGGCAAGTGCGGCGAAAGTCGCCGCGAGTGCCGTGCGCAGATCGTCGCCGGCGTAGCGGGGCATGATCAGCACGCTGGCGGCGGTGGCGCAGGCAATGCCGATGGCGATTTCCGCGCTGCGGTCGACGGCGATCTGCCAGGCGGAGGTCGGGTCGGCGGCGCCCTGATAGGCAACGAGGAGCGCTGTGAAGCCTGCCAGCAGAAAGCCGTAAGCGACGAAATTACGCGCTATGGTGGCGCCGTAGATGCAGAGGCCCAGCCACACCACCATCATGGCCACGAGCGGGGCTGCGTCCTCGGCGAACAGGGCAAGGGTGGCCAATCCGACGACGGCGCCCACGAGTGTGCCGAGAAACCGGTAAAATCCCTTAGCTAGCGCGGCACCGGCTGTCGGCTGCGCAATGACATAGACCGTGACCATCGCCCATTGCGGATCCTGCAGGCTTAGCCAGTAGGAGATTGCAAGCGCGACAAGGGCGGCGAGGATTGTGCGGAACGAAAAAACGAAATTGCGCCAACTCAGATCGATCGGCAGCGTGTCCCAAACGCGCGAAGCAGTGGCACTCATCGGTTTGTCGATTGCATCGCCGGCGCGGCGCGGATCTGCTTGTTGCACCGAGCCAGGATGCCGTCGAAGGCCAGGCAATTCAGACCCGCGTGCCCACCGTGCGGCAAGCCTGCGACGTGAGGGCGGAGGGCAGGCTCCGCCTTCGGGCCTTCGTCAACTTGCGAGGGTGAGGCCCAGTTCAAGGCGGTTGTGACCGATCTGGGTACGCACATACCGCAGGGAGTCGGCATTGCGGCGGATCAGGCGCAGGCCCCCGGGTGCCTTGTGCGCGGGCCGATCGCCGTGGCGGCCGGGCACAAATTGCCGAGGGTCGAACGCAGGCCCGTCATCCTCGACGGCGACGACCACCTGGCGGTCCTCCAGCCAGGTCTCAATCCAGACGTGGGCAGGGCGATGGGGCAGGTCCGCATGCTGGCGGATGTTCAGCAGGGTTTCCCGCAGCACCAACTCGGCACGGAACAGCGTGCGCGCATCGCATCCGACGGTGCGCAGGAAGGCCGCCAGATTGTTTTGCGCCTCGTCGATGCCGGCGATGCCGCGGCCGAGCGTCAGACGCGGCGCCTCCGCGACGACAGCGCGGCGCGGCGCGGCCGGAACCCGGCGCGCCGCGGGCGCGGGTTCGTTACGGTCAAGCAACACGGTCTGGCCCCTGTCGAGGGCCAGGCGGGCAAGGTTGAAATCCATCAGGCGTGGCTTTGCGGGTTCTGTGAGCGGTTGCGCGGCGGAGTGCGCCGGCATGGAGCACATTTCCCGGCCGACGGCGCGCACAATTGGGCGAAACCCCTGGATTCGCAAGGCGGTTCGGCGATGAAACCGGGAGTTATCCAGAACCTTTTGCGATTACCATCGTGCCCGCCAGTAGCGGCGCAACCTGCGCTGGCGGAGCGAATTTCAAAGCGCGGAATATTCCCGTGCGGGTTGCCGAAGGCCGGTGCGGTACCTCCCGGCCGGGTGGATCAGCTCTCCAACTCGCTGTCCCAGTACAGGTAATCGCGCCAACTGGCATGCAGGTAATTCGGCGGGAAGGCGCGGCCGTTCTCCTGCAACTCCCACGTGGTGGGCTGGCACGGCTTGTGGCGCGGATACATGCGGCATTCGCGCGGCAGCTTGCTGCCCTTGCGCAGATTGCAGCACGCACAGGCAGTGACGACGTTTTCCCACGTGGTCCGGCCGCCGCGGCTGCGCGGGATCACGTGGTCAAAAGTGAGTTCCTGGGTGGGATAGCGCTCGCCGCAATATTGGCAGGCGAAAGTGTCGCGCAGGAACACGTTGAAACGCGTGAAGGCGGGCTTGCGCGCCGAGTGGATGTAATCCTTCAGCGCGATGACGCTGGGCAGGCGAAATGCCTTGCTCGGGGAATGGACCGCGACGTCGTATTCGGAAAGTACCGAGACGCGATCGAGATAGACGGCCTTGACCGCGTCCTGCCAGGACCACACCGAGAGCGGAAAATAGGAGAGCGGACGGAAATCCGCGTTCAGGACCAGGGCCGGGAAATTCGATCCGCCGAGATGTTGGCCGCCGTCGGGCAAAAAACCGCTCCTACACGGGCGGGCACATGATGGCACGGCGCTTGCCAGGCGCCGGACCGCCTTTTACCGGGGTGCTGTCCCGCCGCGAGAGCGGTCGACTCGCCCGATATTGTGCGTCGCCGAGAACCGGGCGCTTTATGACAAACGCGGCGGGGTGCTGCAAGCCGGGCCCAGGGTTTTCACGATTGTGTCATATTTCAGCGAGTTGGCGGGAGTTGTTGCGTGGCGGTAGTAACACGCTTCGCGCCGAGCCCGACCGGTTATCTGCATTTGGGGCATGTACACGCGGCCTTTGTCGCGTGGGACGCGGCGCGCCGCGGCGGCGGCAGGTTTTTGGTTCGGCTCGAAGACATCGATCCGCTGCGATGCCGGGCCGAGTTCGCGGCCGCGGCGCTGCAGGATTTGGCTTGGCTTGGGTTGCACTGGGACGGCGACGTGCGACAGCAGTCGGAGCATTTTTCTGAATATCGGCGTGTGCTGCTCGACCTGGCGGGACGCGGACTGGCGTACCCGTGTTTTTGCTCGCGGGCGGCAATCGCGCGCGAAGTAGCGGCGGCCGGGGCAGCGCCGCACGGGGCGGACGGCGGAATTTTGTATCCGGGCACGTGCCGGGGAGTGGCGCCCGGCGAGTGGGCGGCGCGGATCGCGCGAGGCGACGCGCATGCCTGGCGGCTCGATATGGCTGCGGCGCTCGACGCGGCGGGTCGGCCGGCAATGCGGTTTCGCGAGCATGGCGCGTGGGTCGCGGCAGATCCGGCCCCGTTCGGTGATGTAGTGCTGGGGCGCCGGGACGTGCCGGCCAGTTATCATCTCTGCGTGACGCATGACGATGCGGTCCAGGATGTCTCGCTGGTGACGCGGGCGGAGGATTTGCTGCCGGCGACGCATCTTCACGTGCTGCTGCAGCGACTGATGGGGTGGCCGACGCCGGACTATGCGCACCACCCGATGCTATTTGGGGCCGGCGGGGAACGGTTGTCGAAGCGGGACGGGTCCGTTTCAGTGCGCGAACTACGGGCGCGGGGGATGGCAGTAGCGGACGTTTTGCGGATGGCGAGGCTTTGATCCATATAACTGGATCAAAGAGTTCGGCGATTACGGGCTTCGCCGACCGGGGGGCTCCGCCCCCTGGACCCCGTCGGCGTGCCGCCGCTGTCGTTAGCGCTGCGCGGCGGGAGTCTTCTGTACGGTCTAGCGAGACGTGGGATTTAGCGACGAGCTCACAGCCGATGCCAGACTCGGAACAGATAAAATGGGGTCTGGGGCCTACTGGCCCCGTCGTGCGCAGCACGCCCCCGAGCGTGACGGGTCCAGGGCAAAGCCCTGGCCTTACCTTCGCCGCGCCACCAGCACCAGCAACCCAGTTGAAACGATCAATCCTACGCCCGCAAACTCCGCCAGGCTCGACTGCAGGATGACCGCACCGCACAGCAGCACCACGGTAACCGCGATCGCGGTGCCGCCCGGCAGCACCAGCGGCGCCGCCGTTTCCGAAAATCCCCGCCGCCGCAGCCGCACCGACGATGCCGCGATTGCCGCGTAGAACACCAGACGCGTCAGCGTCGCCGCCGACAATGCCGCGAAAAAGCCGGATCCCAGCGCCAGTCCCCAGGCCAGGGCGGTGTGCACCAACACCGCCCGATGCGGCGCGTGCGTGCGCGCATCGAGCGCCGCCAGCGCGCCCGGCATCTGCCCCGCCCGCGCCATGGCGAACAATTCCCGCGGCCCGCCCCACAGGATGACGAACATCACACCCGCCATGCTGGCAACGCCGCCGGCCACCACTGCGACGCCCCCCGCCGGCCCCATCACCAGCATCGCACCATCGAAAACCGGTCGGCCGGAACGCCCGAGCATCGGCACCGTCGCCATCGCCGCCATCAGTACGGCGCCATAGATAGCCACCACGCACGCCATGCCGACCAGCAGCGCGAACGGCAGATCGCGCGCCGGGTGCCGCATTTCACCGTTGCTGACCACGGCGCCTTCGAGGCCGCCCAGCGCGAACAGCATCAGCACCAGCGCGGGCGCCCAATTCCGCGCCGGCGGCAATTTTGTCAGCGGCACGCCATGCGCCACCAGCGCCGGCAACGCACACACGAAAAATCCAAGCAGCAGCCCGATCTTTATCAATGTAAAGACATTATGCGTAGTCGCGGAAACCCGCACGCCCCGCCACACCGGCACGGCCAGCGCCAAAGTCAACAGCGAAATGAAAACGCCGCGTCCCAGCGGCGACGCGACCCAAGGGAGCAGCGCCGCGCTATAGGTAACCGCCAAATTCGCGATTGCCGCGTAGCTCAGCAGGCGGGAAGCCAGTGCGAGCCATCCGGCCAGAAATCCCGCGTTCGGTCCGAACGCCTCGTGAATATACACGTAGACGCCGCCGGTGCGCGTAAAGCGGCTGCCCGTCTCGGCAAAACTCGCGGCCACAAGCGCCATAAGCACGCCGCCCGCCGCGCACACCAGCAGGCCCCAACTGCCGACCAACGCGAACACGCGCCCCGGCAGGCCGAGAATCCCGGCGCCGATCGTCGTGTTGATCATCAGTCCCACCAGGTCCCAACGCCCGATGGCGCGCACCAGGTGCGCGGACGCGCCCTGCGGCCCGCCCGATGGGTTCAACGGCCCAGACCGCTACGGAACCGCACTCCGTTCTGCACATAGGCCGCCGCGGTCATGGCGAACCGCATCCGTTCGTCCTCGCTCAGGACTCGCGAGAATCTCGCCGGCGAGCCCATCCACAATTCGCCCCGCCCGATCCGCTTGCCCGGTGTCAGCACGGCGCCCGCCGCCAGCACGCCGCCCTCCTCGATCACCGCGCCATCCAGCACCACGGCGCTCATGGCCACGAACGCCCGGTCATGCAGCACCGCCGCGTGCACGATCGCCATGTGCCCTACCGTCACGTCCTCGCCGATCAGGCAGGCCATACCCTCGCCCGGATTGACGTGCAGCACCGAGCCGTCCTGAATATTGCTGCGCGCGCCGACACGGATCAGATTGGTGTCGCCGCGCAGCACGCAATGAAACCACACGCTGGCGCCGGCCGCGATTTCCACATCGCCGATCAACGCCGCGGTCGGCGCCACGAACGCCGTTGCGTGCACGCGCGGATAGACCCCATCCAGCGAATAAAGCGGCCCCTGCGCGGACGAAAAATCAGCCATGCGGCGACGCCTCCTCGGCCAGCCCCAGCATCAGCAGCAAATTCTGCACCGCGGCCCCGGCGGCACCCTTGCCCAGATTATCCAGCCGCGCCACCAGCACCGCATGGCGCAGCGCCTCGTTGGCGAACACGGATAGCTCCATCCGGTCGGTATTGTTCAGCGCCGTCGCTTCCAGCCGTTGCGCGCCCTCCGCCGGCATGACGCGCACATGCCGGCTGTCCGCGTACCGCGCCGCGAGCGCCGCGCGCAGATCCGCGCCACTCGGCCGCGATGGCAACTCATCGAGATGCAACGGAATGGACACCAGCATGCCCTGGCGGAAATGCCCCACCGACGGCACGAACAGCGGCCGTCGGGTCAGGCCGCCATAGAGCTCGATCTCGGGCACATGCTTATGTTCCAGCCCGAGCGCATAGAGCTCGAAAGCCGGCCCGCCATCGCGCTCATGCGCCTCGATGGCGGGCCGCCCGGCGCCGGAATAGCCGCTGACCGCGTTGATCACCACCGGAAAATCCGCCGGCAGCAGCCCGCCATCGACCAGCGGCCGCAGCAGCGCGATCGCACCTTGGGCGTAGCAACCCGGATTGCTGACCCGCATGGAGAACTCCACGCGCTCCTGCTGGCTGCGGTTGAGCTCCGGAAACCCGTAGGCCCAGCTTGGATCGGTGCGAAACGCCGTGCTTGCGTCCAGGATCCGCGGCGCATCGCGCCCAAGCTCATCGGCCAGCGCTACCGCCTCCCGTGACGCTGCCTCCGGCAGACACAGGATGGCAACGTCCACGGCGGCCATCAGCGCCCGCCGCGCCGCGGGATCCTTGCGCATATCAGGGGCAATGCTGTGTACATCGAGGGGAAGCCGCGCCAGCCGCTGGCGGATTTCCAGGCCCGTGGTGCCCGCTTCGCCGTCGATGAATACGCTGGGCATCGAAGTCTCCAAGAAGGCCCGGGGCTCTGCCCCTGGACCCCGCTGGGGCCTGAGGCCCCAGACCCCCCATATT
>JAATGE010000056.1 GCA_015654825.1 Rhodospirillales bacterium | reverse complement strand
CGAGACGGAGTTCCAGCGTTCAGGCAACGATACCGATACGATCGACGTCGACGGCGGCAAGGGTCTGGATCTGATCGTCGGCAATACAGAAGAACTTCAGATCGCGCTGCCACCCTACTATGTGCGCACCGCCGCCAGCCAGAAGAACGCGCTGGAGGGCTGGAACGACTGGCCGGTCGCGCGGTTCAAGCAGCGCCTGCTGAGCAGCCCCGCCGACCAGGGCAACTACATCGTCTCCGCCTGGCTGCAGGTCGGCCTGCCGATCGGCAGTTCGAAACTCACCAACCATGCGGTCACGCTTTCGCCCACCCTCGGCTTCGGCAAGGGTTGGGGACCGTTCGACATCCAGGGAACCATCGGCGGCCAGATCCCGACCGCTTACGAAGGCAAGATCGGCGAGCAGATCCTCGGCAACCTCGCGTTCCAATACAATGTTCTGCACTATTTCTGGCCGCAGGCGGAAGTGAACTGGACCTACTATCCGAACGGTCCGCGCGCCGGCCTGAGCCAGGTCTTCCTGACACCCAGCCTCGGCATCGCTCGCATCAAGCTTTCGCGAGACCTCAAATTCACGGTCGTCGTCGGCTACCAGGTCGCGGTTGCGCCCGACTATCGGGCCAAGCCGCTAACCCCGGCCTATGACCGTGCCTGGATCATTTCCACGCGCCTGAATTTCTGAGTGGCGAGGTGGCCGTTGCCACTGCGCGGCGGCGCGGGTACACCGCCGGCCGACCCGCATAGGCGCGCGATGATCACATCTGAGCCAGCCGCATTCGCCCACCCGTTCGTGGCCATGCGCCTCGCCCCGGCACGGCGTTGGCTGGCGGTTCTGCGCCGCGGCGTGTCCGTTCTTGGCGCTTCCGTGCTGGCTGCCTGCGCCACCTCATCGCCGAAGGTGTTGACTGCCAGCGACCTGGCCACGCGGGCTGAGGTGCAAGACTATCTGGACGAACTGCGGTTTTTCCATGCGCGCTTCACCCAGTCCGGCAGCGACGGCGACGCGGAGGGTATTCTCTGGCTCGCGCGCCCCGGCCGCCTGCGGGTCGAGTATGTCGAGCCACGGCCTAGGCTCATGCTGGCGAATCATGGCCGCCTGCTGGTCGCGGACCAGGTGACGGGCGCCACGACCACCATGCCGGTGTCGAACACGCCGCTCGACATCCTTCTGGGCGACAAAGTCGACCTGTCCGGCGCCGTGACGGTCACCGCCCTGCAGCGGCAGCCCGGCGCGTTGCAGCTGAGCCTCATCAAGACCGGCGCGCCGAACCAGGGAAGGCTGACGCTGCAATTCACCACGCCGCCGCTGGCGCTCACGGGCGTCGTGGTGCAGGACGCCGCGGGACATACCAACACGCTGCGGCTATTCGGCCTGTTCCGCGACACGACGGTCGATCCAGCGATGTTCCACTACCATCCGGCGGCGGCGCCGGCGGGTTGAGCGGCAAGGCAACGATCCCGGGCCGGGCCCGGCTGCGACCGGACTTTCTGTTGCTTCACTTGGCGCCCTGCCGCACAGCCGCTAGAGAAGTGCGCCCGGCGCCTCGGCCGGTGCCGGAATTCAGGACATCATGAACGCTCGCCTGCTGGGAACTGCTCTGCTTCTACCTCTCGTGCTGGTTGCCTGCGGCGGTGGCGACAAGAGCGTCAAGCCGGTCGCGGACGCCGACTATAACGATTTTCGCACGAAGGACACGGCGGGCGTCGGGGTCGACACGAGCAAGGACAGCAAGCAGCAGGAGGCAGGCACCTCGCTCGGCGTCAACGCGTTTCTGTGGCGCGGCGCACTGGACACGCTGAGCTTCATGCCGCTGGCCTCGGCCGACCCGTGGGGTGGGGTGATTATCACGGATTGGTATGCGCCGCCGACCGCCAACGGCGAGCGGTTCAAGGCGACCGCCTACATACTGGGCCGCCAGCTGCGCGCCGATGGCGTGCGGGTGACCGTGTTCCGCCAGGTGCGCGACGGCGGGCAGTGGGAGGACGCACCGGTCAACCCCAGCACCGTTTCCGATATTGAGAACAAGGTCCTGGCCAGGGCGCGCGAGCTGCGGGCACAGCAGGCAGCACCCAAGGGCTAGCGGCTGGCGAGCGCCGCTGTGCGGCCGCACAAGCGCTAAATGGGGTCTGGGGACTTGTCCCGAGCTTGGTCCAGGGGGAGGGGAATCGCATTTGGATTTTCTTGGCATGACATGCGAGTCGGACGCTTCAACCCGAAACGAAAGGCAAATTAACAAAAGTTTTTTGGTCTTTTTCAAAAAAGAACAAGAAAAAGTACTTCTTTTTGAAAAAAGAAGCAAAAACTTTTGTTAATTGTTCCTTGTTCGCCGCCGTCGGTTGGAGCGGGCGCTGGCGGTTTTCAAATGCGATTGCCCTGGGTCCAGGGGCGGAGCCCCTGGCCTTCTCCTTACGTAGACCTCAGCCTATCTCCCTCCAAGCCTCGCAGGATAAAGTCGGCGCCATGAACGATATCGCCGCCCCCGCCGCCTACGATTTTGCCGCCGCCGAGCCGAAATGGCAGCGCGCCTGGCAGCAGGCCCGCTGTTTCGAGGTAAATGACGTCCCCGCCGCCGACCGGCCGAAATATTACGTGCTGGAGATGTTCCCCTATCCGAGCGGGAAGATCCATATGGGCCACGTGCGCAACTACACGTTGGGCGATGTGGTGGCGCGCTATAAGCGGGCGCGTGGCTTTCAGGTTCTGCACCCGATGGGGTGGGACGCGTTCGGGCTGCCGGCCGAGAATGCGGCGCGGGAGCGTGGCATTCACCCTGGCGAATGGACACGCTCCAACATCGCCAACATGCGTGGCGAGTTGCAGCGCATGGGGCTTTCGATCGACTGGCGCCGCGAGTTCGCCACCTGCGACGTCGAATATTACGGCCAGCAGCAGCGCCTGTTCCTGGATTTCCTGGCCGCCGGCCTGGTGGAGCGGCGCGAATCCTGGGTGAACTGGGACCCGGTCGACGGCACGGTGCTGGCCAACGAACAGGTGATCGACGGGCGCGGCTGGCGATCGGGCGCACTGGTCGAGAAGAAGCGGCTGTCCCAGTGGTTCCTGCGCATTACCGAGTTCGCGCCGGATTTGCTGGCGGCGCTGGACGATCTGCCGCGCTGGCCCGAGCGGGTGCGCACCATGCAGGCTCGCTGGATCGGCCGCAGCTAGGTCGCACGTGTCACATTTCCGCTGACCGAGGCGTTGGATGGGCTCGACCATGTGGAAGTGTTCACCACCCGGCCGGACACATTGTTCGGCATGTCGTTCCTGGCCGTAGCCCCGGACCATCCGGTAGCAGCGGCGGCCGCGGCGCGCGATAGCGCCGCCGCCGCGTTCATTGCGGAATGCCGGCGCCTGGGTACCAGCGAGGCGGCAATCGAAACGGCTGAGAAACGCGGCTTCGACACCGGGCTGCGCGTGCACCACCCATTCCTGCCGGACCAGGTTTTCCCGGTGTGGATCGCGAATTTCGTGTTGATGGAATACGGCACCGGCGCCATTTTCGGCTGCCCGGCGCACGACCAGCGCGATTTCGAATTTGCCACCGCCTACGGCCTGGCGATCCCGCCGGTGGTTATTCCACCCGGCGAGAATGCGGCTTCGTTTCGTGTGCTTGAACGCGCGTACGACGGGCCGGGACACATCGAAAATTCGGGCTTTCTCTCCGGTCTCACCACCGAGGAAGCGAAGCGGGCGGCGATCGCGGCACTGGAAGCGCGGGGCGCCGGCACTGGCGTGGTCAATTGGCGGCTGCGCGACTGGGGCGTCAGCCGGCAGCGCTACTGGGGCTGCCCGATACCGGTAATCCATTGCGATAGCTGCGGCGTGGTGCCGGCCCCGGCGGAATCGCTGCCGATTGAACTGCCCAACGATGTAACATTCGACAAGCCCGGCAATCCACTCGACCACCATCCGACCTGGAAGCACGTTGCGTGTCCGCAATGCGGCGCGGCGGCGCGTCGGGAAACCGACACATTCGATACGTTTTTCGATAGTTCCTGGTACTATGCGCGCTTCTGTAGCCCGCACGCGGCAACGCGCGTCGAACGCGATGCCGTCGATGGCAGGCTGCCGGTGGACCAGTATATCGGCGACATCGAGCACGCCTATCTGCGTTTGCTGGATTGG
>JAATGE010000386.1 GCA_015654825.1 Rhodospirillales bacterium | reverse complement strand
GGATAAGGGCAGAGCCCAGGCCTTTGACAGGTCAAAATTTAAGGCCGTTGGTATCACCAGCGGGTCCAGGGCAGAGCCCTGGCCTTTCCTGACGCATCGGGGACCGAGCCCGCCCCATTATGCCCGCCTTAGGCACGCTCATTGCATAGACTCCGCCCGGGCGCCCACGGTAGCCGACCGGCCCCTGGAAGGATGCGATGGCGCGACTGACGGTTCAGCACACTACGACCTACCGCTATCGCCAGCCTGTGGCGTTCGGCGAGCACCGGATCATGTTCCGGCCGCGTGACAGCTACGACCAGCGCCTGGTGGCAGCACACATCGATATCGATCCGGCCCCGACTTCGCTGCACTGGATGCACGACGTGTTCGGCAATTGCGTGGCCGTGGCGCGCTTCGCCAGCCGCAGCGACAGGCTATGTTTCGCCAGTACGATCAAGCTGGATCATCTGCCCGACGGCGCGCTGGAATTCCCTATTTCCGCCAACGGGCGCCGCTACCCATTTAGCTACGATCAGGAGGATATTCCCGACCTGCTGCGCTCGATCGAGCGGCAATATGCGGACCGCAACAATGAATTGATGCATTGGGCGCGCCGCTTTACGCGCGGCGGCGAGCCGATCGGCACGCAGGACCTTCTGGTCAGCATTACCCGCGCGATCCGCCGGGATTTTACCTATGTGCGGCGCGAGGAGATGGGCATTCAGTCGCCGTTGCAGACGCTGAAGCTGGGTAGCGGCAGTTGCCGGGATTTTGCGCTGCTGATGATGGAGGCGGTGCGCGCGCTGGGTTTCGCGGCGCGCTTTGTGACCGGCTACCTGTATTCGCCGGCGCGCGACGGCGCGGTGCACCGCGGCGGCGGGTCGACCCATGCCTGGGTGCAGGTGTATGTGCCGGGTGCCGGCTGGATGGAGTTCGATCCGACTAACGGGATTGTCGGCAGCCACGATCTTATTCGCGTCGCCGTGGCGCGCGATCCGGCGCAGGCCGTGCCGCTTTGGGGCACGTGGACCGGCTTCCCGAGCGACGCACTGGGCCTGAACGTCGAAGTGCGGGTGACCAGCGAGACCGCGCCGGCGGAGCTGGGCGCGGAACCGCGCCGTGCATCCGGCGTTGATGCCCCGTCCGCGGCGCAGCCCCGCCGGAACGCCTGATGCAAAGGTTACCGATGAAAATTCGCGCCGGTTACGAACTGAGCTACGACTGCCCGGCGCCGGTCACCATGGCGATGGCGATCAGCGTTCACCGCTCCCGCGAGGCGGATCTGCTGACGCCGCAACATATCAATGTTTCCGGCGGCGAAGTGGCCCGCAGTTACGTCGATCGTTACGGTAACGTTTGCACCCTGGTGCGGGCCTGGGCCGGCCGCCTGGTGGTGTCGGCGGATTTCGTGATTTCCGATAGCGGCCGGCCGGACGACGTTAACCCGTTTGCCGTGCAGCACGAAATCGCCGACCTGCCCGACGACGTGCTGACCTTTCTGCTCGGCAGCCGCTACTGTGAAACCGATCGGCTGAGCGACACGGCGTGGGCGCTGTTCGGCCACCTGCCGTTGGGTTGGAGCCGCGTGCAGGCAGTTCTCGATTTCGTCAATCGACATATTACGTTCGATTACCAGCAGGCACGCAGCACGCGTTCCGCGTGGGAGGCCTATCAGGAAGGCGTCGGCGTGTGCCGGGATTATGCGCACCTGGCGCTGACGTTTTGCCGCTGCATGAATATTCCGGCGCGCTATTGCACGGGCTACATGGGCGATATCGGCGTGCCGGACGTGCCGCCGATGGATTTTTCCGGATGGTTCGAAGTGTATATGGGCGGCAGGTGGTGGACCTGCGACGCCCGGCACAACGTGCAGCGCATCGGGCGGGTGCTGATGGCGGTGGGACGGGACGCTACGGACGTCGCGATTTCCAATAGTTTCGGGGCGGCGTTTTTGAACGGGTTTTTGGTTGTTACCGAGGAAGTAAGATAAATAAGGCCAGGGCTCAGCCCTAGACCCGCTGGGCGGACTAGTGCCCAGACCCCATTTGGCGCTGCGCGGCGGCCGGGAGGCTTGCGGTTACGATCCATGTCGCGGACGCCAGCAATACGCCTTGCCTGGTTTCATGCGCGGCCAGTGCTTCGCGCACGGCGCCTATGACACTCTCCCGCTGGTCGGGGGCCTCGCGTAACAGTTTGCCCAGCGGGCCTACGCGTAGCGCCAGTTCGAGCGCCTGCTGCAGCGGAAAGCCGCCGATCGCTGTGTCAAACGGTGTGGTTACGATGTCGGCAAAGCCGGCCGCCAGCAGGATGGACCGCACGCGAGCGGCGTCGGCGAATGCGAACGGGCCGGGCTCGGTCGGATCCATCGGTGGCAGGGGTGGAACGAAGCGCGACGCCGCCTCCAGCGGCACCAGCATCCATGGGTTTTCCGACGGCTTGCGCCAGCATACGAAGCCGAGGCGGCCGCCGGGGCGCAGGGCGGTGCGGATGTTGGTGAAGGCCCCGATCGGATCGGCAAAAAACATTACGCCGAAACGGCTGAACGCGGCATCGAAGGGCGCATCGAACCGCACGGTTTGCGCGTCCGCCTGGCGAAAACCGGCCGTGGTTACGCCCGCCATGGCGGCGCGCTCCAGCGCCACTTCCAGCATCGGCGCGGAGATATCCAGCCCGAGCACTTCACCTTCCGGCGCGACGCGACTTGCGATTTCCAATGTGGTGTCGCCGCAGCCGCAGCCGATATCCAGAACGCGCTCGCCCGGCCGCAGCGCGAGTGCATCGAGGGCGCGCAGGCCATGCGGCGCGATCTGCGCATCCAGCGACGGTTGCAACTCCGCCCATGTGAGGCCTGCCTGATCGTTCCAGTAAGCAATCTGGTCGGCGTTCGCGGTTTCCATGCCGGCCTCCTTACCCAAACGCGCGGGCGACGCGCGAGCCGGTGGGCCGCCCGAGCGCTTCGGAAATCGTCTTGCCCGCGGCGCAGAGCCTGGCCAGATCGAGACCGGTTTCGATCCCCATGCCGTGCAGCATGTAGACCACGTCCTCCTTCGCGACGGTGCCGCTGGCACCCTTCACATTTGGGCAGCCGCCGTGGCCCGCCTCGGCGCTGTCGACCACCGCCACGCCGAAGTCGAGGCACGCGAAAATATTCGCCAACGCCTGGCCGTAAGTGTCGTGGAAATGCAGTGCCAGGCGATCGATGGGAACCTCGCCGGCAACGGCCTCCACGAGCCGGCGGGCCTTTGTGGGCGTGCCGACGCCGATCGTATCGCCGAGCGAGATCTCATAGCAGCCCATGGCGATAAGATCGCCGGCGAGACGCACCACCGCGGCGGGATCGATCTCGCCTTCATAGGGGCAGCCGAGGACACAGGAGATATAGCCGCGCACCTTCACGCCGGCAGCTTGCGCACGCGCCGCGACGGGCAGGAAACGTTGCATTACCTCGGCGATGGAGCCGTTGGTGTTTTTCCGCGAAAACGTCTCCGAGGCAGCAGCGAACACCGCGACCTCGTCCACGCCGGCGGCAAGCGCCCGTTCCACCCCCTGCAGGTTCGGCACCAGCGCCTGGTAGGTGACGCCGGGGCGGCGATCGAGGCGGGCAAACACCTGATCGGTGTCGGCCATTTGCGGCACCCATTTGGGCGCTACGAAGCTGCCGGCCTCGATCGTAACGGCCCCCGCATCGGCCAGGGCGTCGATCAATGCGAGTTTCGTCGCGACATCGACCGTGGCACGTTCGTTCTGCAAGCCGTCGCGCGGGCTCACCTCGACGATCCGGACCCTGGGCGGTACGGTCACGACGCGGGGCCGGATTCGAAGGTGATCAGGTCGGCACCTTCCTGCACCATGTCGTTGACCGCGTGGCGAACCGTCGCGATCACGCCGTCGATCGGCGCGGACAGGGAAAACTCCATTTTCATCGCTTCCAGCACCATTAGCGGCGCACCCTTTTTTACCGTGTCGCCCGGTTGCACGAGGATGCGGGCGACGCGGGCGGGAATGGGCGAGGAAAGCCGGTCATCGCCCGCGGCCTCCGCGCGCGGCGGAGCGAGGCGATCGACCGGTGTCACGATGTGGTTGTCGCCGTCCAGAATGACAACGAGGACGGCGCCATGGCGCACCACGCGCACGCGGTGCAGCACGC
>JAATGE010000543.1 GCA_015654825.1 Rhodospirillales bacterium | reverse complement strand
GTCGTCAACCTTGGCAAGGACCCCGAGGTGCGCACCACCCAGGGCGGCCAGAAGATCGTCAATTTCACCATGGCGACCTCGGAAAACTGGACCGACAAGGTCAGCGGCGAGCGCAAGGAAAAGACCGAGTGGCACCGCATTGTGATCTTCAACGAGCGCATTGGCGAGGTGGCGGAGAAGTACTTGAAGAAGGGCCGCAAGGTTTATGTCTAGGGCTCGCTGCAGACCCGCAAATGGACCGACCAGTCGGGCCAGGAGAAATACACGACGGAAGTGCTGATCGAGCGTTTCCGCGGTGAACTTGTGCTGATCGACAGCACGCGCGACGAAGGCGCCAGTTCCGAGGGTGGCGGCTACCGCTCCGCGCCTGCCACCCGGCCCGCGGCCGCCTCCAGCGGCGCTCGCAGCGGGGGCGGTGGTGGCCCGAGCTGGGAGCCGGCCGGCGGCGATCTGGACGACGAGATTCCGTTCTAGGACGTCGTCGGACCAGCGGGGCCGGGATCCGGACATATTGGGGCGCCACGCTACTACCACACATGCCTGCGGCTCGAGCGCAGATCAGACCCATAAAAACTATGTAGTTTTTACAGTGATCCGCGCAACCCGGCACCACCATGGTGCCGCTTGCCCCCGATGGCGCGCGCGGCCCAAACTGCGGCGTAAATCGGAGTCATTCATGCCGCCCATTCGCACCGCCGCCGTTGCCGCCCTCCTGATGGCCAGCCCTGCCCTGGCGCATGGGCCGACGCGGCAGAAGGCCGAGGAAACCGTCACCATCGCGGCGCCGCCGGACAAGGTCTGGGCGGTGATCGCCAATTTCCACGACATGGGCTGGGACCCGCTGGTCGCCGCCACCACCGGTGACGGCGCCAACACGCTGCAATCCTTCCGCACGCTGAAACTGAAAGCCGGCGGTGAGCTCAGCGACGATCTGGAGGAATACGATGCCGCGCACTTCACCTACGCGACATTTCTTCCGCATAACGATCCCAAGGTCCTGCCGGTGACCAACCTCTCCACCCACCTCTCCGTCGCCCCGGCGGACGGTGGCAAATCCGTGGTGACCTGGCGCGCCGCGTTCTACCGCGGCGATCCCAAAGGCGATCCGGCGCCGGACATGAACGATGCGGCGGCGGTGAAAGCAGTGCACGCCTTCCTGCGCGGCGGGCTGGACGGATTGGCCGCGAAATTCCCAGGCAGCTGATCCTCCGCGGCCTGGCGGCGGGCCTGGTGCTGGTGGCGCTCGGCAACCGCGTGGCAGCAGGGGCCGAGGCCTTCATTACCGATCAGCAGTCGAACCAGGTCGCGGTGATCGACCCCGATACCGGCAAGCGCCTTGCGACAATCGATGTCCCCGGGCACCCCGCCGGGATCGCGATGTCGAAGGATGGGACGCGCGCCTACGTCACCGGCCCGGATGGGCCCTCGCTCTCGGTGATCGACACGGTGGGGCGCCGGGTTCTGCGCACCACGCCACTTCCGGGCGGGCCGCTCGGTATCGCGGTCGCGCCCGATGGCGGCACGGTCTACGTCGCGGACTGGTACGGCAGCGACGTCCTGGCGCTCGATCCGCCAACCGGCGCGCTGCGATATCGCATCCGGGCCGGCCAGTCGCCCTCGGGCCTGGCGCTGACGCCGGACGGCAAATTGCTGGTGGTGGCCGCCCGGCTGGACGATAGCGTGGTGCTGATCGCCGCCGCCCGCCACACGGCCGTGGCGACGATAAAAGTCGGCGCGCATCCGTTCGGCGTTACGATCGATGCCGCCGGCCGCCGCGCCTATGCCGCCTGCGTCGAGTCCGACGACGTCGCGGTCATTGACCTCGCCGAGCGGCGGCTGGTGGCGCGCGTAAAAGTCGGGCGGCGGCCCTATGTCGTGGCGCTGACGCCCGCGCTCGGGTTTGTCACCAACGAACTCGCCGGTACCGTCACGCCGTTCGATCTGGCGACGCTGACGCCGCTGCCGCCGATTCGCGTCGGCGAAAATCCGGAAGGCATGCAGCCGTCGCGTGACTTCGCGCGTCTCTATGTCGCCAACTGGATGGACGACACGCTGTCCGTGCTCGACGTCGCGACGCTGCGGCCGCTGCACACGTTTCCGGCCGGCGACAGTCCGCGCGCCTTCGGCAGTTTTTTGCGCTGACCGCGCATCTCCCCATTGCGAGCAAATTAATACTGAACCATCGTGCAGCAGCACGTAAGCTCAACTCGTGCGCAAGGGGCACCTACAAATGATCAGATCTATTCTTGCTGCTGCAGCCTTATGGTTTTGCGCCGCGCACGTCGCGCTCGCGCAGTCGGATCCCGGTCCGTTCGGCGCCAAATACTGCACCGCGACCGGCGGCGCGGTGCAAACCCGCATTCCAACCTACGGCACCAATGGCGGCACGCCGCTCACACTCTCCGGGCCGCGCAAGTTCTGCGCCTATACCGCGAAGGATGGCTCGTCGATTTATCTGCTGCTGAATACGCTCATCACGAAGCAGCCGACCCTGGCCGCCCTCGCCTACTACGCCGAGGTTCCCTACGACGGCTCGACCTGCAAGGGCAGCCCCGGTTCCTGCTATTGCTCGCAGCTGGGCGGCACGGACCTGTTCGGCGGCATCAACCTGGCGGGCGGCGGCTGGGTGCTCAGCACGGACAGCACCGACGTGCTCGATGCTTGCATCTTCCCTGATCTTTCCAGCATCGATTCCTATGGGCTGTTCTATCACTCGGCCAACATCATCCGCGGTCACGACCTGGCGAAGGTGCTGCGTTACAAAAATCCAAATTAGGGCGTAAGGCCAGGGGCTCTGCCCCTGGACCAAGCTGGGGCCGTAGGCCCCCGACCCCGTTCATTGGGGGGAACGGCGAAGCCTGAAGTCCATATCGTAATGGCTTCGCCGGGGAGACGATGAAAAGCCGGGCAGCGCTATCGGGGGTCTGGGGCCTCAGGCCCCAGCGGGTCCAGGGCAGAGCCCTGGCCTTTCTCACGTTAACTTAGTGTGCGCGGCGGGTTGGCGCGATATTTATGCGCCGTAGTTTATATCGAAGTACCGCGAGTGCACCGGCGGGGCGCTGCTTGTTCGCCAGCAGCAGCCCGGTGCGCTGGCGCCGCTGGCCGGTCCACCCCTGCTTGTAGGGATCGTCGCCACGGCCGAAATCGAGCTCGGTGATTTTGTCCTGTTCCAGCAACGCAGCTACCATCAGGCCGGTCAGCACGGTGCCGGGCGCGAGGGCTTTTGCGCGCTCGTCGTGGGCCAGTTTCAGCACCGCGGCCCAGCCGTCGCGCACCACCCAGAATTGCGCCGCCAATACGACGCCGTGCTGCTCCAGCAGACCTAGCCGCAACGTGGCCTCCGCCGCGCAGGCTTGCATCAGTGCGCCGTTGAAGGCCGGAAAGGGCTCCGGGTCCTTCCAGCTATGTGCGTAAACTGTTTCGTAGGCGGCGATGCCGTCGGCCAGTTCGTCGCCACCGCGGACGATACGGAAAACGCCGCCTTCGGCCAGGAGTTTTTTGGTGCGGCGACGGATTGACTCGCGCAGGGCGCCGGGCCGGGCAGCGAGGTAGGCGGCCCAGTCGATGCCGGCGACGTCGCAGTGCCAGTTGCCGAAATGATCGAACGGTAGCGGCACCATGCCAGCGGCGCGCAGGCCAGGCAGCAGCCCGACAATTGCCGGATCGGCGGG
>JAATGE010000435.1 GCA_015654825.1 Rhodospirillales bacterium | reverse complement strand
CGTGGCAATCCGCAGGCGCGCAATCTTTTCAGTGTGATTGGGTGCTTGCAGCAGCATGCGGGGATTGAGTTGCATGTTGCTCCGGGGCCAGGCTAATTTCCGACGAGCGCGCAAACGGTCGGTGGCAGGCGCTGGCGGCGTCCCACGGTGGAATCGTTGCGTGGCCGCAGGAACTGTCCGCAGATTACTCTGCACTAATCCGGGCTACGCTCGCTTGGTCGAAATTAACTTATGGTTGGCTTCTTGCGCGAAAGCGCGCTTGGCTTCACGAGATTGGCCTGGACCAGCACTGCGACGACGTAAACGGGTAACGCTGAAGTATTCTCAGGGAAGAGGCCGATACCATCCTCTACAGGGAAGGCACCCTCGACCTTGGGACTGCTGTCCAGGACGCATAAGACCGCCAGCCGCTTGCCTAAGCCGATGGCATAGGCGGCCGCCTGCGGCGCGTAGCGTCGGCAATCTTCAATCTTGAGCGGCCGGTCGGACGAAGCCTTAAGTTCAATGCAGATGCCCCGGTATGCGAGGTCCATCACGCCTCCGGCGACATGCGAATGCTCGTCGAGCTCGGAGCCAATTTCACGGGCTCTCCGCAAGTCCCCGCGTATTGCATTCTGGAAACGGGACTCGGACCAAGTCTCGTTGATTTCGTTGTCGCGAGCACAAGCCCCGGCGAAAGTCGCGATAACCCTCAGGACCGAGAGTGCGTTAACGATGTCCTCGGCTGGCACGGCGGTGTGCAACCGGAGGTGTTCGCGAATCGAGAGGAGCTTGGCGTCGAGGTTCGGAAATCCCGTCCACTGCAGCCCCTTGAAATCGAACGCTTCGATGCGGAGCGTTCGTTGCCCGACGACCGTCACTGGCTGCTCGGACACCGAGGGCTCGAAGTGCGCGGCGTAGCGGAATTCGCTCGGCCGCGCATTCAGCCCCTGCGCGAACTTGACCATCGCGCGTCCGATGCCCGTTATGATGAACGGTGCTGGTCCCACAGGCTTCCCGAGGCGAAAGACGGGGAAGGCGTGACTCTCCGGTGGGTCGATGCTGAGGGGACGAAGCTCAAGGACCTCCGCCGCGTCCGGCCAACGCGAGACACGAACCTCTATTGCCAGGTCGTGAGTTTCGCCCGGAGTAAGATAGTGCGTGCCCGCAGCCGGTTCTCCGTCAATTGAAAATTTGAGGAAAGCCACGGCGAGTTCGAGTGGCGGCTCATTGGTCTGGCATGCCTCCGCCCGGGAATCTTCGCTCCCATTTCGATTTGGGATTCGCATGCGCCACTCCTCGCGGAACACCCCGACCGGAATTGGCACCATCGAAACCGCGTCCAGGATTCGACCAACCTCTTTAACGGACGCGATTTCGAGCACGGCTTTGCTCGCTGCGAGCAGGGCTTGCGCCGCCTCCTTTCCTTCGAACTCGGCCGTCCATATCTTGTAGCGTTCCCTCGCGGCGCGGACTAACCTTTCGGCTTCGGGACAGGCATCCAACACTGCTGCGCGCCATTCGACGAGCTGGGCGCAAACGCGCAGGAGCTCGGCCAGCGCCGTATATCCGATCGCAGTCGCGGAATGCTCATAGAGAGGCGCAGTCGCGTCCAGTTCGTCCGCTGCCTTGCGAAGTGCAGCCACGCCTGCATTCCGCGGATCGATGTCATTTCGTAATGTTTCAAGAGCCCCAATACGGGCCGAGAACGGCTCAAGAGCTATATCACGGTGCCTCATTGCCGGGCCTCGGCAAGTTCGCGCTCAAGGCGCCGCCACTCGGTCGAAAGCGACGAAATCTCGGCGACTCGTCCCTCGGCGACTGCCCGCTCCAGCCGTACAGCTTCCAGGAGCGACAGGAACGCAAGGCGGCGGACGGCGGCCCGTCGCGTCTCCGGGACCACCGCAACTGAACGCTCCGCAACTTGCCTCGCCGCTTCCCAGTCTCCCGCCTTGCTAAAAACCTCGACGAGCACACCACGCAGCGTAAATCCATCTTCGCCGTCCCTGGACGTTAGCGCCATGTCCAAGAACTCCTGGCGGTTCGCTTCCAAGGCAGAGGCATTCAGCATTCTGAGGGCGTCATAAACGTCGTCGGCCGCGTACGACATCCGCTCGGCGTCCATCATCGACTTGACGACCAGCCGCCCAAAACCCGAGAGCGCACCGAATTCTTCAGGGAAAAAGCGAAGCTCCCTTGCGTAGTGCTCGGGTGAGTGCGACGCAAGGACGTCGACGAGCCATTCGCCGGCCTTCCCGGCTATCTGTTCCGGTGTGAGGTGACGATTCACGAAAAACCGCATGCACGACACTAGGAAGGCCGAATGCTCCCCGCTTTTGGCATTGGCATAGATGATCGTGGCGAGCATAGCTGCGACGCGCGCGTCGAGCGCGGGCGGTAAATCCGCGTATTTCAGGGCGGACACGGCGGACGACACCGGGTAGACGAATGGGTCGGCCAGCAGCGTTACTAGTGCTTCGAGTAGAAGCGGGGGGGCGTCCTCGCGCTGGCGTTTCGAAAGCCCGCCGATTACCAGGGCCGCCCGTCCCCGCGCTAGCGCACTTGCTCCGACGAGGGCGGAGTAGAGCGGTGGCAAAATGGTTGCGAAGGTTTCGGGCGAGGTCACTAGTTCCCCCAGGTGGCCCACCATCAAGCCCCTGAGTGCTTCCTTTTCCTCGGACAATCCGGCGAGCACGGCGAGATAGGCCCGTATCCTTCCCACGTCCCCCGAAACCGCTTTCGCCACCCAGCCAATCAGGTTGTTCCTGATGTGGACGAGCCCCGAACGCCGACTATTCGCCTCTATCCTCTCGATGAAGTTCGTGGCTCGGGCGGTGAGCTCGTCTGGACCCCTAAGCTTCTCGTCGAGCAGGACCGCGGCGCCGAGCAGGGAGTCCAAGTGTCGGCTCGCCACGTGGCGGATTCGATCGGAGCCCCATTGGAAGACCTCCTCCACCTCTTTCTGCACCTCGTTAGTCATCGCTCCGGTCGCGGCTTCTAGAAGCCGTCGCATGGCGAGGTCCTGGGCGGCTCCCCAAAGCTCTTCCCCGCCAAGTGTCCGCCCGATCACCTCCCGGTAGACGGAGAAGACACGTCCGTGGCCGGTGTCCGTCGCACCCTGCCTGAAGGCGTTCATAAGCTCGTCTGTACCATTTGGGTCGTGCTCGAAGGCGTGGCGAGCCGCGGTCCTGAGGTCAGCGACGATGTCCCGTTCGCCGGACTCGCGATCGGGGATGTCCAGTCCCCTGGCGAGTTTGGAGATCGTCGCTCTGGACAGCCGGACGGCTGCGGTGCCGTCAGCCTTAGCGATGACGAGTATGCCGCGAGCTGCGTTTGCGACAATTCCGAGGTCCGGCTTCCAGAGGAGGCCCTCTAACGCAGCTTCGACCGCACGCGGCTGTGCACCGTGCAGAGCCAGCAGCGGCCCCCGGACGGGCGTGGGTTCGCGGTACAGCACCCAGCGGCTTAGAGGACAGGCAAGCTCGACGAGGGGCGGAAGGATTCCCTCGACGTCTGCGGACCGTACGAACGCCGCGCCGTCTGCAACCACTTCCGCCGCGATTGATTCCGCGTGGCCGCTTGTCAGCGCCAGCGCCGCGCAGCGCACCAGACGGCCCTGGTCCGCCTTGAGGGCGCGAAGCGTCCCCAACGCCGCGCCGGTTGCCCAATGCTCGCCGGTCTCGACGAGCCGGAAAAGGTGCTCTACCAGCTGAGGCGCGAAGGCCTCCGGGGCGAGGCTGGCGGTCGTTGCGAGGACCTGGTCTGAGATTTCGCGCCCGGCGCTGTCCAGCGACTCCAGGTGATCGACCAGCGTCGCCTGCACCGGGTCGAGCGTCGCACGAAGCGTCGCCCTCTCAGCCCGCCGCGCGGTCCGTGCCGCGTCTGAGGTTTGTCTGCGGAGTTCCTCTTCGATACCCTTCCGCCGCACCGCTGCATCGCGCTCGGCGACCAGTTCCGACAGGTTCGGGAAGCCGACCGGCTTGCGGTGGGAGCAGCCGACGCAGTTTGCGTCGTGAAATTGCAGTGCCGACTCCGCAAGATCCCAACTGGCCCAACCGCCGGGCGACGCGTATTCGCAAACCACGAAATGGTGGCCAATCGGGTCGCCGGTCATCTGTTCTATCAGGCCGACTCCGCCAGCTTTTTGGATGCCGACGTGGGCGCACCAGTTTTTGAGCAGCCCGAGCGTCCGCCGGTTCTTGGCGCCTATCTCAACCGCTTGGCGAATGCGCGGGTCTTCGGCTGGTCTGCCTTTGGTCACTTCGCCGGTACCACAGGTTGGGTGAGCATTCCGCTATTTGTCGCCTTGCTTTGATAGGTCGCGCTTCGCACACCTATCGCGCAGCTCGCCGTCACGCTGGTTCTCGGTGCGTTGGCTCGACCGATAGCCGCAGGCCGAGGGTTTTCAGAACCACCGCCAGGGTTTTTAGGGTCGGGTTTCCCTTTGGCGACAGGGCGCGGTAGAGGGATTCGCGGCTGATGTCGGCCTCGGCGGCGACGGTGGCAGGGCCGCCGTAGGCCTCGGCGACGGCGCGGAGGGCTGGCAGGCCGGGGGCGCGGTTTTGGGGGTTGTCCAGGGGTTGCATGGCGGCGCGCGGATACTCGACCGCTGGCTCGTGGTCGGCGCGGCGTTCGGATGGTTCGCGTTCTTGGTGGGATGCGGTGGATTGTCGTTTGGTCATGTTTGGGTTTGGTTTCGTTCCGTCCATAGTAGCGTAGGATGGGTGAGCCAAGCGCTACCCATCACACGGCCAGGCTCAGGGGCACAAGCTGGCTTGCCCCGGTGTCTCGCGGGCGGCAGACTGGCGCATGACCGACTACCGGCGCAATCGGGTGCCCGGCGGGACCGATTTCTTTACCGTCAACCTCGCCGACCGGCGTAGCGACCTGCTTATGCGGGAAATCGACGCTTTCCGCGACGCGGTGCGCAAGGTTCGCGCGCAGAATCATTTTCATGTCGATGCCTGGGTCGTGCTGCCGGAGCGCATGCATTGCGTGTGGACGCTGCCCGATGGCGACACCAATTTCTCGGTGCGATGGCAGGCGATAAAGACCGCATTTTCGAGGGGCATGACGCTCGGCGAGCCGCGTTCGGTCAGCCGCGCCGGGAAGGGCGAGCGCGGTATCTGGCAACGCCGCTTCTGGGAACACAGCATTCGCGACGACCGCGACTATGCCGCGGATCTGGATTATGTCCATTTCAATCCGGTAAAGCATGGACTGGTTACGCATGTCGCCGCGTGGCAATATTCATCGTTTCATCGGTGCGTGGCGAGGGGGCTTTATCCAGCCGCGTGGAACGGCGGCAGCACGGACGTCGCGGAGGCGCGGGAGCGGGGTTTTGCGGCGGGTCGGGGCGGAAGGTGATGGGTAGCGCGTCGCTCACCCATCCTATTATGGGTTGTGGTCACGCCGGTTCGTGGTGCGCCGGCTCAACCGATAGGCGCAGGCCCAGTGTTTTCAGGACCGCAACCAGGGTTTTTAGGGTTGGGTTCCCCTTCGGCGACAGGGCGCGGTAGAGGGATTCGCGGCTGATGTCGGCTTCGGCAGCGACGGTGGCGAGGCCGCCGTAGGCCTCGGCGACGGCGCGGAGGGCGAGAAGGCCGGCGGCGCGGTCTTGCGGGTTGTCCAGGGTTTGCATGGCAGCGCGCAGATACTCGACCGCTAGCTCGCGGTCGGCGCGGAGTTCGGCCAGTTCGCGTTCGTGGTGGGATACCGCGCCTTGTAGCTTGCTCATGTTCGTCTTTGCTTCCATTCCGTCCACAGTTGTTTCGCGTGGGTGATGTCGCGGGGCTGGGTGCTTTTGTCGCCGCCGCATAGCAGGAGTACAAAGGCTTTGCCGTGGCGGCCGCAATAGGCGCGGTAGCCGGGGCCGATGTGGATGCGCAGTTCGATCACGCCTTCGCCTACCGCAGCGCAATCGCCGAAATTGTCCGTTTCGATCTGGCGCAATCGCATGCGAATACGAGCCGCGGCGGTCTTGTCGCGAAGCGAAGTCAGCCATTCCGTGAACGGTTCGCTTCCGTCCGCGCGCTGATAGCGGAGCAGTTCCATCGCTCGGCTGGTTTGTAGCTTAAAAGCTACTGCGCGTCCAGTGCGTGCTGCTGCGGGTGAGGATTATGGGTAGTGCGGCCGCCCGGGTCGCCACGCCGCAAGGGCAGCTCGCGATGACGAGGGTGTAGAGCAGGAGCTGGTGCCAGACTCGGAAACCAACAAAATTGGGGTCTGGGGCCTGCGGCCCCAGCGGGGTCCTAGGGGCAGAGCCCCTAGCCTTCCTGCTTGACTCTACCCCCCGCCCGGCTCATAAGCCGCGGCTCATTTTGGAACGCGGGAGACAGGACGGCCGACCGGCCAACGCCGGGTGCGGCTCGTGTTTGTCGTTTGCACCGCGGTCCTTGGCGCAGGAGCCAGGATAGATGGCGAAAAAGATCGTCGGTTATATCAAGCTGCAGATACCGGCCGGCAAGGCCAACCCGAGCCCCCCCGTCGGCCCCGCCCTCGGCCAGCGCGGCCTCAACATCATGGCCTTCTGCAAGGAATTCAACGCCCGCACGCAGACGATGGAGCCCGGCATGCCAGTCCCCATCGTCATCACCGCCTACGGCGACCGCAGCTTCTCCTTCATCACCAAGAGCCCGCCGAACAGCTATTTCATCCGCAAGGCGGCCAAGATCGACAAGGGGGCCACGACCCCCGGCAAGGGCGCCTCGGCCGGCCGCGTCACCATCAGCCAGCTGCGCGAAATCGCCGCCCAGAAGATGCAGGACATGAACGCCAACGACGTGGAGGGTGCGGTCAAGATGCTGGCCGGCTCCGCCCGTTCGATGGGCCTCACCGTGGTGGAGGGCTGAGCCATGGCACATGACAAGAGGCTCGCCGCTGCCAAGGCCACCGTCGACCGCACCCGCAACTACCCGCTGCCGGACGCCGTCAAGCTGGTGAAGACCAACGCCCGCGCCAAATTCGACGAAACCGTCGAAATCAGCATGAACCTGGGCATCGATCCGCGCCATGCGGACCAGATGGTGCGCGGCCTGATCAGCCTGCCGAACGGCACCGGCAAGACCTTGCGCGTCGGCGTGTTCGCCCGCGGCGCCAAGGCCGAGGAAGCCGCCGCCGCCGGTGCCGACGTGGTCGGCGCCGAGGACCTGGCCGAAAAAGTCCAGGCCGGCGACATCCAGTTCGACCGCTGCATCGCCACCCCGGACATGATGGGCCTGGTCGGCCGCCTGGGTAAGATCCTCGGCCCGCGCGGCCTGATGCCGAACCCGAAGCTCGGCACCGTCACCATGGACGTGAAGGGCGCCATCGCCGCCGCCAAGGCGGGCCAGGTCGAGTTCCGCGCCGAAAAGGCCGGCATCATCCACGCCGGCGTCGGCAAGGCGAGTTTTTCCGACGAAAAGCTGCTGGAGAACATCCGCGCCCTGGTGGACGCCATTCAGAAGGCCAAGCCGACCGGCGCCAAGGGCACGTACCTGCAGAAAGTGGCGCTGAGTTCCAGCATGGGCCCCGGCGTCCGCGTCGATGTGGCGAGTTTAGGCGCCTGAATTGAACAGAATACGCCGGCGGTTCGCCGCCGGCGGGCAGGAGGGGAGCAATCCCTTTCCGAACCTGTCCGAGACCGCACGTCGCCCGCGAGGGCAGTAAAGGGGGCAACCCCGCGCGTGGGAGACGGGGAAGCCGGAACAACGCCGCACAGCCATGCGCGGCGCGGATCTGGTGGGTCCGCCTGAGACAAGGACAGGCGAACCGGATTTTTTGGATGACCAAAAAATCCTTTGGTAACCCGGCCCGGGGCGCGCTGCCCGGGGCCACGAAGGAGACGGGATTTGGACCGTACGGAGAAGCGCGAATTCGTCGCGTCGCTCGCCGCCGTCTTCGCCGAAACGTCCATGGTGGTGGTCACCCGCAACAATGGGTTGACCGTCGCCGAGGTGACGGATCTGCGGAGAAGGATGCGCGCGGCCGGGGCGCAATTCAAAGTCGCGAAGAACCGGCTGGCCCTCCTCGCCCTGGATGGGACCAAATTCGGCGGCATCGAGCCAATGCTGAAGGGACCGACCGCGCTCGCCTGGGCGCGCGATCCCGTGTCAGTGGCAAAGGTGGCCATCGAGTTCGCCAAGACCAACGAGAAGCTGGTGATCATCGGCGGTGCGCTCGGCACCCAGACGCTGAATGCGGCTGGGGTGAAGGCGCTCTCCGAACTGCCGTCGCTCGATACGCTGCGCGCGGGCCTGCTGGGGATGCTTGCCACCCCGGCCACCCGGATCGCAGGCGTGTTGCAGGCGCCGGGCGGCCAGCTCGCGCGGGTTTTAGCGGCCTACGCCAAGAAGGACGAGGCGCTCGCAGCCTGAACTCAAACCGCGGGGCGGCGCCGCGCGCGGCCTTGCAAGCAACCCATCAGATACACAGTTAAGGGACCCGCAAAATTGCTGATCTATCGAGGCTCGTTGACGAGCTTTCCGCGCTCACTGTTCTGGAAGCCGCCGAGCTTTCAAAACTGCTGGAAGAGAAATGGGGCGTTTCCGCCGCGGCACCAGTGGCCGTCGCGGCGGTGCCCGCGGGCGGCGGTGCTGCCGCTGCCGCACCCGTGGAGGAGCAGACCGAGTTCACCGTGATCCTCACCGGCGCCGGTGACAAGAAGATCAACGTGATCAAGGAAATCCGCACCATCACCGGTCTCGGCCTGAAAGAGGCCAAGGATCTGGTCGAAGGCGCGCCGAAGACCGTCAAGGAAGCCGTCAACAAGGACGAGGCGGCGAAGATCAAGAAGGTTCTGGAAGAGCAGGGTGCTACTGTCGAAATCAAGTGATTTCGCGATCCGCGCGGGGCGTCCAGCTGCACCGCGCGGACAGGTAAAAGGATCAGGGGTGGGAATCGAACCGATTCCCGCCCCATACGCCGTTGCGGCGGCGCATGGCCCGGTCGGCCCGGGGTTTTTCGGCCGTGGATTTAGCGGGGTGGTGCAAGCCGCCGCGCGCAGGATGAGGCAGAGACGATGAACGCTATCACGCAAACGTTCACTCCGCGCAAGCGGATCCGCAAGAGCTTTGGGCGGATCCCCGAAGTAGCGCCAATGCCCAATCTGATCGATGTGCAGCGTTCCAGCTATGAAGCGTTCCTGCAAATGCACATTGCGCCTGACAGCCGCGCGCAGGCGGGTCTGCAGGAAGTGTTCCGCAGCGTCTTCCCGATCGACGATTTCGCCGGCCGCGGCCGCCTGGAATTCGTTTATTACGAGCTCGAAGAGCCGAAATACGACGTCGAGGAATGCATCCAGCGCGGCATGACCTATGCCGCACCGCTGAAAGTCATTCTGCGCCTGATCGTATGGGACGTCGACGAAGATACCGGCGCGCGCTCGATCCGCGACATCAAGGAACAGCCCGTTTACATGGGCGACATGCCGCTGATGACGGATAACGGCACGTTCATCATCAATGGCACCGAGCGCGTGATCGTGAGCCAGATGCACCGCAGCCCCGGCGTGTTCTTCGACCACGACAAGGGCAAGACGCACTCGAGCGGAAAATTCCTGTTCGCCGCGCGCGTCATTCCGTACCGCGGCAGCTGGCTCGATTTCGAGTTCGACAGCAAGGACATGGTTTACGTCCGTATCGACCGCAAGCGGAAACTGCCGGTGACGACGCTGCTGTACGCGCTGGAAAGCGAGTGGAGCGAGAAGAACCGCGCCGACCGCGTGGCCGCCGGCGAGGATGCTGACCTGATCGACATTCGCGGCCTCGATGCCGAAGCGATCCTGAATTATTTCTACGGCCAGGTGATCTTCACCCGCACCGAGCAGGGCTGGGCGCGGCCGTTCGATCCGGACTCGTTCCGTGGCGTCAAGCTGCTGGAACCGCTGGTGGATGCGGAAACCGGCGCCGTCGTCGCCGATGCCGACACCAAGCTGACGCAGCGCCAGGCGCGCAAAATCGCCGAAAAGACCCGCGAGGTGCGGGTCAGCCGCGCCGATCTGCTCGGCCGCTACATGGCCGTCGATCTGGTCAACGAGGAAACCGGCGAAATCTACGCCGACGCCGGCGAGGAACTCGCCGAAGCGCGGCTGGCCGCACTCGAGGAAGCCGGCATTACGCAACTGCCGACCCTGGCGGTAGACCAGTCGAACGGCCCCTGGATCCGCAACACGCTGGCGATCGACAAGAACGGCAACCGTGACGATGCGCTGATCGACAACTACCGCGTCATGCGCCCGGGAGAGCCGCCGCCGCCGACAACCGCGGAAACGCTGTTCCGCGGCCTGTTCTTCG
>JAATGE010000103.1 GCA_015654825.1 Rhodospirillales bacterium | reverse complement strand
GGGTCCAGGGGGCAGAGCCCTCGGTCGGCGAAGCCAGATTTTAACTCATTTATTTCGCTCTATAATCCCTACCTAGCGTTTATGCGTCTCTGCCCCGGAAACCTTAAATGACCAAGGGCTCCTGATCCGCCGGATAACTCGACGGCGCAAAAAACCAGTTTTCCAGGGCCCAGCGCTGCTGCGTCATGCCGGGCCGTATGCCAGTACGGTGCAGCATCAGATGGTCGAACAGCAGCGCATCGCCTGCTTCGAATAACGGCGTGACAACGGGCGCACCGCCCTCGGCAAGGATGTCCACCATGCCGGGGCCGCAGGACCAGTCGAACTTCGCGCCATGGGTTCCGGTCTGAACGACGTAGGGCAGGCGCCGACCGACGATATCGAGGCCGGCAGCGTCATCGCCGCACGGGGAGAGGGCGACCCACAGATTAACCGACCGCACGTCCGCCCCGAGGAAAGCGCCGTCCTGGTGCCAGTCGGTGCCGGTAGTGACGGGCACGCGGCGCAACGTGGATTTGCCGATGGACAGCGCCGGGCGCTCGCCCAGATAGGCACCCACGATGTCGACAATGCCGGTGGTTTCGAACAGGTCGACCAGGTGCGCCAGGTTGCGCGGCGAATCGGCGACCCAGACGGCGCCCTGGTCGCCGATCCAGCTGCGCGAAACGGCCATCTTCGGGGAGTTGATCTCCGCGTACCAAGGCAGGGTTGCCGCCTCGGTGGCGCCCTCGAGCTTTGCCTCGCGGGCGGCCAGGGCGCGGTCCACGTTGGCGCGCAGCGTGTCCGCGGCCTCGCGCGGCAGCAGCCCGCGCACCAGCAGCGAGCCGTGATGCAGGATGGCGCCCCCAAGCAGTTCGGTGGTCAGCGCCGCGGCCTCGATTTCCGGCACGCCGGTCAGGCCGGGGAACGGATCGGGGTAGGTGGGCGGCCAGTCCGGCCGCCGCGTCGCCGGCGGCAGCGTGGCGAAGGCGCGGTGGCGCCATTCGGCGAGTTTCCGCTCAACGCGGGCGTCGGGCGCCGCGCGGTTGCGTTCGGTCGCCTGGCGGATGGCGGACAGCGCATCGCCGGATTGAACCAGGTCCTCGAGCGAGGCGATCAGGCGATCGACGGCGTCGGGCGCCTCGTGGTCGGCGGGCGGGCGCTCGGCCTCGGCGACATCGGTGGGCATGGTGGCGGGGCTTTCCTGCGTGCTGCGGTAAATGAGGTGGCGGGCCGGGGCCGTGTCAATATTGCCGGATGGACCGGGGGCGCGGGTTGCGGCAGTAGGCGCCGCATGGAGACATTGCTGGCAGGGTATCGCCGCTTTCGCGCCGAGGTATGGCCGGGGCAGCGCGCGGGCTATGAGGCGCTGGCGCAGGCCGGCCAGTCGCCGGTGGCGGCGGTGATTGCGTGTGCCGACAGCCGGCTGGATCCCGCGGTAATTTTCGACGCGGCGCCCGGGCAGTTGTTTTGTATTCGCAACGTAGCCAACCTGGTGCCGCCCTATGCCCCCGATGCGGCGTATCACGGCACCAGCGCGGCGCTGGAGTTCGCGGTGCGCGGGCTGGGGGTGCGGCATCTGGTCGTGCTGGGCCATGCGCAATGCGGTGGCGTGCGGGCGCTGATGCAGGGTGCCGGCCCGCTGACCGACTTTTTGCGTCCCTGGATGAGCATTGCGGAGCCGGCAAGGGAGCGGGCGCTGGCCTGTTCGGATCCTACGGTTGAGCCGCTGACCGCGTGCGAACACGAGATCGTGCGGCTTTCGCTGCAAAATTTGCGCACATTTCCATGGATCAGCGAAAGTGTGGCCGACGGCCGGCTGGCCCTGCACGGCGCGTACTACGGCATCGCCAGCGGCGTGCTAGAGGTCATGGGCCCGGAAGAAAACTTCTCTCCCTATTAAATTGGGGTCTGGGGCCTCCTGGCCCCGGCTTGGTCCAGTGGCAAAGCCCCTGGCCTTTTCTATCTCGTGGAGCCAGCAATGCGATCGATGCGACTTGTTATCAAAGACCGCAAACTGCTGGCATGCGACGCGCCAGCCGTTGCACCCGGCCGAGGCCAGATTGCCATATCCGTATCGGTATGCGGCGTCTGCCGCACGGATTTGCATGTGGTGGACGGCGAATTGCCGCATGTGCAAGCCGGGATCGTACCCGGCCATGAAATCGTCGGCCGCGTTGTCGCACGCGGGCCCGGCGCCGAGCGGTTTCCGCTCGGCGCCAGGGTCGGCGTGCCGTGGCTGGGCTGGGCCTGCGGCATTTGCGAGTTCTGCAGGCGGGGGCAGGAGAATTTGTGCCCGAACGCGCGCTTTACCGGCTATCAGATCGACGGTGGCTATGCCGAGCAGACGGTAGCCGATGAGCGGTTCTGCGTGCCGATCCCGGACGTCTATAGCGACGAGGAGGCAGCGCCGCTGCTATGCGCCGGCGTGATCGGCTATCGCACCTGGCGCATGGCCGGCGAGGTGTCGGCGCTGGGCATTTACGGGTTTGGCGCCGCCGCGCATATCCTGGCGCAGCTGGCGGTGCATCACGGTCAGTCGGTTTACGCGTTCACGCGCAGTGGCGACACCGCGGCGCAGGAGCTGGCGCGCCGCGTGGGTGCGGTATGGGCCGGCGGCTCGGATGAAATGCCGCCGGTAAAACTCGACGCCGCGCTGATTTTCGCGCCGGTCGGCTCATTGGTGCCGGCGGCGCTGCGCGCGGTGCGCGATGGCGGCACCGTGGTGTGCGGCGGCATTCATATGAGCGACATTCCGTCGTTTCCGTATGAATTGCTGTGGGGCGAGCGGACGCTGCGTTCCGTGGCCAATTTGACGCGCGCCGACGCGGAGGCGTTTTTGCCGCTGGCGGCGAAGGCGGGCATTCGCGCCGAAGTGACGTTGTGGAAGCTGGAGCAGGCCAACGAAGCGCTGGCCGCGTTACGGGACGGCCGCATGACGGGTGCTGCGGTGCTGACAACGGGCGCGTTTGCACCGGCGGGCGAGACGCTTCGACCTTAAAACGTTCTGCCACGCGTGTGCGCTGCACCGAATTTATGCGCGAATGTGAGCATTTTCCAATATTTGCCCATTTCCCATTTAATCGTCGAGCGCCGAAAACTCTTACCCGTCCGCGTAACGCGATTGTGTGCTTCTACGCACGGTTCACTGCCATTATAATTCGCGTGTGCTTCGGATCACGTTTGATGCTGATCAACGCGGGCAGCGCACGTTGGTGGGACGGTGATCCCACACACAGGAGGACCGCGCCATGGATACCGTGCAAAATCAAAGCGTGCCGACCAATGCGGGCGCAATCATGCCGGCGATGCAGACCGCATTCGAGAATTGGACCGCGATGAACACGCGGCTGACGCAGATGTTCCTCGATGCGAGTGTCGCGCAGGTCAACGGATTGCAGGAGCTGATGCGTCCGCCGGTGGCCGCGCAAAATGACGGATCGCCGCAGCCTGTCTGGGAGGCGCAGGTCGATCAGATGAAGCGGCAGATGGAGGAATCGATCAGCTTCAGCCGCCGGATCGCGGACGAAGCGCGGCGCACATTGTTCGAATTGGCCACGACCATGCTGCAAGCGCCGCTGGCGGCCCAGGCGCAACTGACGCAGACGCTGGGCGGCAATGCTGCCGTCAACGGGACGGCGAACGGGAAGAAAAACTGAGCCGAATTGCCGCGGAGGGCGCAGGGATGCCGGCGGGCGATGGTTACGCGGCAACAGATGGCTACGCAGCAACATGGTTACGCGGCAACACTGGGCCGTTGCGCGAGCGCCGCACGCCAGCGTGCGACATGGGTGTGCTCGGGCTTTGGCTTGCGACGCACAACGCGGGCGAAGTCGACAGCCACCAGCGCGGTAATGTCGGCCACGGAAAACTCGTCGATGGCAACGAATTTGCGTCCCTGTAGGCGCGCGTCGAGCATGTCGAAAAACATTTCGATGCGCGTCAGGCCGCGCGCGGCAATTTCCGCAACCTGGGGGAAATCCCCAGGCCCGGTCAGCGCGCGGTCCTTCAGGCCGGGGGCGCTGTTGCGCAACGCCTCCGCGACCGCCATCAGGCCCTCATACTCGACGCGCGCGTTCCATGACGCGACCAGACCCTTGTCCACCGGCGAGCGTCCGAGCAGCGGCGGGTCCGGGTAGGCCGCCTCCAAATACGCGGCGATGCCGGCGTTTTCGGTGATGATCGTGCCGTCCTCCAGGCGCAGCGCCGGCACCGTGCAGGCCGGGTTGATGGCGCGGTATGCGGGCGACAGGTGCTCGCCGGCAGCAAGGTCGACCTGGATCGCCTCGTGAGGCACCCGCTTTTCCGCCAGCAGAATGCGGGCGCGGCGTGGGCTGGGTGCCATTTTGTAGTCGTAGAGAACCAGCGGCATGGCATTCATCTCCCTGGCGGGCTTGTGGGGCAAACTTATGGCATGTAGTATGCTGAAATAATCGGCGGCCCACACGGGCGCCCTGGGGAACGCCGGCATGCGGTTTCTGAATGAGCTCTATCCGTCCGGCGAGGCGCAGCTTCGGGCCCTCATGGAGCCGGGCCCGGAAGGCCCGATCGTGATGGTGAACCTGCTGAAGTTCAAGGAGAACGCCGCCTACGAGGACGCTCGCGCGACCACGCTCTCGGGCCGCGAGGCGTATAATCTGTACGGCCGCGAGGTGGTGAAGCTGGTGCAGGAGGTGGGCGGGCGGCTGCTGTTCGGTGCCGACGTCACGTTCCTGATGCTGGGGCAGGCGGAACCGCTGTGGGACCAGGTGGTGCTGGTGGAGTACCCGAACCGGGCTGCCCTGGTGCGAATGGCCATGTCACCGGCGTACCAGGAAATCGCCGTGCACCGCACGGCCGGACTTGCAGGCCAGCTGAATATCGAGACCGTGCCGCAGTTTGTGTCGGCGAAGGGGTAAAAGTCGATCGCAGACCAGGGGCGCTGTCCCCTGGACCCCCGACGGCGTGCCGCCGCCGTCGTACACGCTGCGCGGCGGGAGTCTTCTGTACGGCGTAGCGAGTCGTTGGATTTAGCGGCGCGCTCGCAGCCGATGCCAAACTCGGAACCGATGAACGGGGTCTGGGGCCTGCTGGCCCCAGCTTGGTCCAGGGGCAGAGGCCCTGGCCTTCTACTTCAAATACCGATCAATAGCCGTCCGCAGCGTCGCGTAAGCCTGGTCGAAACTCAGCAACTGGCTATCGCGCAGCCTGATCCACGCCTCATAGCTCATCAGCAGGTTCAGCATATCCAGCGCCGCGGGATCCTCCGGCACCTCCTGCTTCAGGAAATCGGCGATCGCATCGTCCAGCGCCCTGATGGCGGCGGCGAGCGACGGCGAACTGTAGCGGCGGATAATGCCGGCGCGCCGCAACGGCATGTGCAATTCGTAAAGCCTGCTCAGCCGCCCGAACAGTTCGCGCACCCGATCCGGCCCGCGCGTGGCGGCGTAGCCCGTAATGAAGCAATCCACGAATTCCTGGCGCTGCGGCACCAGCACCTCGGCAAAGACGCTCTCCATATCGCGGAACAGGCGGAACACGGTGCGCAGCCCCACGCCGGCCCGCGCCGCCACGGCCTCGGCGCCCGGCGCGGGGTCGCCTTCACGCAGCAGCTCCAGCATCGCCAGGATGATCCGGCGACGGCTTTCGGCGGAGCGCAGACGACGGCCGTCCTCGATCAGCGGGGTTTCACCCGGCTCATCGCTTGCCGGCGAAGCAGTCCCCGGCGCCGGCATCGGTCGAAGGAAACTGGTCGGCTGGTCGTCCATTATTTACCTGGGGCAAGGCCACGCATGGCCTGTGGCGGAGAAGCGCTGCATAAAACGGCGGGGAAAGTCTAGCATTTGAAAAACGACACCCGCCGTGTCAATATATCGTCCACAACCAAGCTGAAACAAGTAAACGCCGACATAAATCATCGGTTCCCTCGCGCGCGACGAATTTTTCCGAACGGCCAACAATGCCGGCATGCGACCGAACCACGGAGGGCCAGGAATGGCGACACCAACGCTGCCACAGCTGACGAACGATTCGCATGATGGGCCGCGGTCCGGCACCCGGGACCGGCGGGTTGTCACCAGCTGGCTGGAACGCACCGGCGCCGGCCGGATACTTGCGGCGGCCTCGCCGGCGGAAGCGCGCGCATTGTGAAGCCACTGGTTGCACGCTCGGTCACCGGCCTGCTGACCAGCCCCACGCTGCGCACCGTTCGCCGCCGGGTGCACGCGCTGCGTCGCACGCTGCGCCGGGCCCGGCCGACGGTGCATTATTTTCACGACCCCAGCGATCCGTACAGCCACCTCGCCGCGCAGCTGCTGCCGAAGCTGACTGAGCGTTATCGTATCGAACTCGTGCCGCACCTGGTGCCGCCCCCGGATGCGGCGGCCGCCCCCGATGCCGGGCGGCTGGAAGCCTGGAGCCGGCGTGATGCGGCCTTGCTGGCACGCACCTACAGGCTGCAATTCCCGCCCGATGTGCCGGCCCCCGACCCGGAGGCGACGCGGCACCTGACCGCCGTGCTGGCACGCGCCATCGCGCGCGATGAATTCGTGCCGTTCGCCATCGCGGCCGGGCATGATTTCTGGGCCGTCGGTGCGACCGAACGGCGGCGCCTGGCGATGCTGCCCGCGGCAACGCCGGGCGAAACCGATACCGCGCTGCGGCAGGGCGCCGAACTGCGGCGAGCGCTCGGGCACTATCTCGGCGGCACCTTCTATTTCGAGGGCGAATGGTACTGGGGCGTCGACCGCCTGCATTACCTGGAGACGCGGCTGCAGGAATTAGGCCTCGATCATGCGGCCGGGGACAGGCCGCTGGCCCCGGTGCGCGATATCAGACTGGCGCCCCCGGGCGGCACGGCGCGCGGCCGCGTGCTGCACCTGTTTATTTCGTTCCGCAGCCCATACAGCTATATCGCGCTGCCGCGCGCGATCGCCATGGCGCGCCATTACGGCGCCGAGCTGCGGCTGCGCTTCGTGCTGCCCATGGTCATGCGCGGCCTGGCCGTGCCCGCGGCGAAACGGATCTACATTACGCTCGATACGAAACGCGAGGCCGAGCGGCTCGGCTTGCGGTTCGGCAGGATCGTCGATCCGGTCGGGCCGGGCGTCGAGCGCGGGCTGGCCGTGCTGCATGCGGCGATCGCCGCCGGCCAGGGTGACGCGTTCGCGCTCTCGTTCCTGCAG
>JAATGE010000421.1 GCA_015654825.1 Rhodospirillales bacterium | reverse complement strand
GGGCTGCAGGCGCCGTAAATTGGCTCAGTATCAGTGCCAACATCGGAACAAATAAAATTGGGGTCTGGGGACTTGTCCCCAGCGGGTCCAGGGCAGAGCCCTGGGCTTCCTTCGCGTCAACTTCAGACTATCATGCTCTAGTATTGCCCCGCTGATCCAGGTTCGGGCCTGGCGCGCGATGGCTGGCAGCACGCAAAACCGCGCCTCAGCTGTGGCGGGCCTCCTGCCGGGCGTGCGCAATCCTGCCGTTGCTGGTTCCGAAAGACGCCCGGCCGTTGCCGCGGCGCCCGCACACGCCGCGTTGCCGGGAATCCGGTGCAAGCTTCTTCTTGCAGCCCAGCAAAGGTGTTTTGCGATAGCGGCAACGTGCCGGCCGCGCCCGGCAGAGCGGTGCGCGGCGCGCCAGCCACTCGTCTTGCGGCGCAGACTGACCGTCATGGTCGCAGCGCAATGTCGCGCCGTAACCATCATCATCCCGCGATGGGTGCGCAACAGCCCAAGCCGGGCAAAGCGCGCCGGGCGGCGGCGGGGCGGACGCGTTTTCGGCTGCCTGGATGCACGAAAGAATGCCTTCCACCTGCAGGAATTCGTCTCTGCTCGACCGCCCGAAGGGTGACGGGTGCCAACGGAGTTTATCCTTGCATGCCGGCCCGACATGTTCCTTGATTAAAGCGTGAAATCGACGCGTGTCTCTGGGGCGAATGAGTGTGGATTTTCTGGCCTTTGGTCGGTTTGTGATCGACCGTTCCGCACGGCGGCTCTACATCGATGGTACGCAAGCCGCCGTAAGCTCACCTGGCCTGCGGCTGCTGTTGGCCTTGCTGGATCGGCCGGGCAATCTGGTACCCAAAGAAGAGTTGATGGCGCGGGTGTGGGGCAGCGCGGCAGTCACTGAAAATGCACTGCAGGTTCAAATTGCGGCGCTACGCAAGCTTGTCGGCGATCAGTTCATCCTGACGACACGGGGGGTTGGCTATCGCTTTACCGGCCGGGTGCAGGTGCTGCCGCAGCTGGACAGTGCGCGGAGCGGCTATTCCACTGCAACAGAGGCTGGTGCGGACGCGCTGCGCCCTGCCGGACACCGGCAGGAAAGCACCGCGCCGGCCGGCTTGGTCGGCCGCGCCACGGAATTGCGCGATTTGCTGGAGTTGTTGACAAGCGCACGCATTATTACGCTCACCGGGCCAGGGGGTGTAGGTAAAAGCAGTTTGGCGCGCGCGCTTGCAGAGGCGGCCGGCGCGGCATTTCCCGATGGCGCCTGGTTCGTGGAATTGGCAGCCGCGCATGACGAAGACAGCATCATCGCCGCGGTGAATGCAGCCTTGAATATCGAAGGCGGGTTCGATGCGCCGCCGTTGGCGTACCTGCTGGCCCGCCTGCAACCGATGCGGGCGTTGCTCGTGCTGGATAATTGCGAACACGTGCTGCCAGCGGCGGCGCGGCTTGCGGACGCATTTTCGGCCGGCGGCGGAGATCTGGCAATCGTTGCGACGAGCCAGGAGAAACTCTCCTGCCGCGGAGAGCGCGTGGTCAGTGTGGCGCCGCTGCTCATTGCTGACCCGGACACCCATTGCATCGGCAGCGCGCGCCGGTCGCCGGCGTTTCAACTGCTGTGCGGCCGCATCCGGGCGCTGGATGCAAACTTCATGATGGACGACCGGCAGGCTTGTATCGCCGCACGTATCTGTCAGAACCTGGATGGATTGCCGCTGGCGCTGGAAATTGCCGCGGGCTGGGCGAGCCTGATCGGACTCGAGGCATTGGAAGCGAAGCTTGCCACGACACCGATCATTTGGTCGCGCTCGCCCGGCCGTGCCGCGGCGGGGCGCCGCGACCTGGCCGCCACGCTGGAATGGAGCCATGGCCTGCTGAGCCAGGCGGAGCAGCTGGTATTTCGGCGTATCTCCGCTTTCGCGCACGCGTTTCCACTGCGAGCGGCAGAGGCCGTGGTGTGCGACGCGGCCGTTCCGGAGGACAATGTGTTCGCGCACCTGGCGAGCCTGGTGCAGAAATCGATGGTTGCCTTTATCCCGAACACGCAGCCCCCTGCATACAGATTACTGGAAACCACGCGCGCATTCGCGCTCGAGAAATTGCGGCGGGCCGCTGAGGAAGACACTGTACGATCGCGGCACGCACAGGATTTGCTACGAAGCCTAATCGTTGCAGAGCGGGAATGGGACGCCATCGGTGGCGCCGAATGGCTGCAGCGCTATGCTGGTCTCATCGGTGAAGTTCGCGGCGCCCTGGGTTGGGCCATCGGGTGCGGCCGCGACACGGAGATGGGCATCGCCATCGCCGGCCTTTCATGGCCGTTATGGCACGAGTTATCGCTCCGCGTTGAAGGCGCGCAATGGTTGAGCGCCGCAATCCGGGAGATCCTGCCCAGCACGCCGCCGGCGCTGGAGGCGCAGCTTCGGCAGGGCCACGGCGTGATGTACCTCGACAGTAAACCGCCTCTGTCCAAGGCGGAATTCGAAATCGCGGCCGCGCTGTGGCGGCGCATCGGCGACGACCGTCATTTGCATGCC
>JAATGE010000259.1 GCA_015654825.1 Rhodospirillales bacterium | reverse complement strand
TCTAGCACATGTAAATAAACTGAATGTCGCATCCGTGTCGCACGGACCTGCCGCCACCCCTTGTAACTCATTGAAATTACTTGTCACAAGATAAGAGTGTTTGCGACAAGAAAGGCGCCCCGCAAGGGGCGCGCTATTCAATCTAAAATACTGATTTCATTGAGTTTTTCTCTGGTAGCGACGGACAGATTTGAACTGCCGACCAAGGGATTATGATTCCCCTGCTCTACCGCTGAGCTACGCCGCCATCCGGAAGGCCGGCCTTATCAGGCCCCGCCCCCCGCAAAGTCAAGGCGGCGGCACGCCGTCGGGATCCAGGAGGCACAGCCCCAGGGGCGCTAGGTTAAGGTCAAAAAGGCCAGGGCTCTGCCCTGGACCCGTCACGCCGGAGGCGTGCTGCGCACGGCGGGGCCGTAGGCCCCGGACCCCGATTTGCGCTGCGCGGCTTTTCGTCGTCTCCCCGGCGAAGCCTGTGCCAGACACGACTTTTCTGGCTACGCCGTTCCCCCCAATAAATGGGGTCTGGGGCCTACTGGCCCCAGCGGGGTCCGGGGGCAGAGCCCCGGTCGGCAAAGCCAACTTTTAAACCGGCAGCCGAATGCGTGCCCGAAGGCCACCGAGGGGCGAATCCTCGAGCACGATGTCGCCGCCGTGGCCACGCACGATGTCTCTCGCGATGGTCAGACCCAAGCCGGTGCCGCCGGCGGCGTCGCTCTCGAACGGGCGGAATACGCTTTCGCGGCGCGACGGTGGGATGCCCGGACCATCGTCGTCCACCATGACCTGGACGGACCGCGGCAACGAAGCCGCGGATAGCGCCACGCGACCGGCGTGGCGGCGGGCGTTGTCCACCAGGTTGGTGATGGCCCGGCGCACCGCATCCGGCCGCAGCAGGAGGGTCAGCTCGGCTGGCGCCGCCAGTTCCACGGCGGCGCCGGCGCGGCGCGCGCCGGCGGCCACTTCTTCCAGCACGGCGGTCAGATTGACCCGCTCGGCCTGCTCCGCCTGCTCACCGCGGGCGAAGGCCAGGTAGCCGGCGATCATGCGCTCCATTTCCTCGACGTCGGCGGTCATTTCGGCCAGGTCCTCATCGTGCGGGCCGGCCGCGGGCATCATGGCGAGCGCGAGCCGCAGGCGCGTCAGCGGCGTGCGCAGGTCGTGGCTGACGCCGGCCAGCATTTCGGTGCGCTGCGTGAGGAAGCGGCGGATGCGTTCCTGCATGCGGTTGAACGCGGTGGCGGCGCGTCGGACTTCGACCGCGCCCTCCGGGCGGATCGCGCCGGTATCGCGGCCGAGGCCAAAATCCTCGGCCGCGGCGGCGAGGCGGCGGATGGCGCGCACCTGGTTACGCATGAACAGGGCGGCGACGGTGAACAACAGCACCGAGCTGCCCGCCACCCAGACGACGAACAGGTAGATCATGCTGGTGTAGAGCCGCTTGCGCGGCGCCTGCACGTGCAGCACGCCGGATTTCAGCTGCACATCGATCAGCACCGATTGCGGATCGCCGGTCCAATCCATGGTGAACGGCAGTCGCACGCGTTCGCGCAGGGCGACGGCCAGGTCGTCGTCCATCGGGCCAAGAACGTTGATACGCTTCGCGGATGAGAGGTGGGTGTCCGGATCTATCTCCATGCGCAAATCGAAATCACGTTCGGCGTTGCGCAGTGCGCGGCTGCGGTCGGCCGGATCGTGCGTGTTGTCGAGCAGTTCGATGGTGTTGGCGATTTCACCGGCTACCGCGCCGGACAGGCGGCGGCTGATCAGGTCAAGGTGGCTGCCGTAGAACAGCATCAGGGCCACCGCCTGGATGACCACCAGCGGGACGAGAATGATCAGCAGCGAACGGCCGAGCAACGATCGCGGCAGGACCTTGCGCGCCTGGCGTTCCCAGGTGATCGCGAAACGGGTCATTCGGGACGAAGGCCAGGGGCTCTGCCCCTGGACCCCGCTGGGGCCTTAGGCCCCAGACCCCAATTTATTGGTTCCGAGTGCGACACACGCACCGAATCCGATAAGCGGGGTCTTGCGACGCACGCTTTCGGCTGACGGGTCTTGGGCGGAGCCGGGACGCTCTTTCGGGCTCTCATATACCGGGCTTCAATATGTAGCCGCGGCCCCGAACCGTATGCAGAAACCTGGGCTCGCGCGGGTCCGCCTCGATCTTGCGCCTGAGCCTGGTTACCTGCACGTCGATCGCACGCTCGCCGCTCTCGTCCATTTCCAGGGCGGCGGCAATGTCCTCGCGGGACAGAACCTCGTTCGGCCGCGCGGCAAGTGCCGCCAGCAAGGCCGCTTCGCCGCCGGTCAGGTGCAGCGGCCCGGAGGGACCGCGCAGCTCGCCGCGGCTGCGATCGAACTCCAGCGGGCCGAGCCGAAGCGGGCCCGCCGGTGCTTCGGGCAGCGGCGGCGGCGTGCGGCGGAGCATGGCGCCCAGGCGCAGCACAAGTTCGCGCGGCTCGAACGGTTTACCGAGATAGTCGTCGGCGCCGGATTCAAAGCCGGCGATGCGATCTTCCGGCGCGCCTCTGGCGGTCAGCAGCAGGATCGGCACCCCGGCATTTTCGGCGCGTAGACTCGCGGTCAGGTCCAGCCCGCTCTCACCCGGCATCATGACGTCGAGAACCATCGCATCCGGCTGCAGGAAGCGCAGTTTGTCGCGCGCTTCGGCCGCATGCGACGCGGCACTGACGCGGAAGCCATTTTCGGTCAGGTAGCGGC
>JAATGE010000320.1 GCA_015654825.1 Rhodospirillales bacterium | reverse complement strand
TCGTGGCGGAATGGTAGACGCGCAAGCTTGAGGTGCTTGTGGGGGAAACCCCGTGGAAGTTCGAGTCTTCTCGACCGCATTATCGTGTTTCCCCCCTCGCCGGGGAAGGCCCGCGGCGCCGCCCCCCTGCCATGTTTCCCTGTCACGCCGGTAGGTCTATGCGGTCCGCATGGATGATGCGGCACTCTTGGAAATGGCTGGCCGGCTGGCCTGGGACGCGGCATCGCTGATCCTGTCGATCCGCGCGCGCGGCTTCGCGACATCCCAAAAGACCGACCGCTCGCCGGTCACGGAGGCCGATCACGCCGCCGAGGCCCTGATCACCGCCGGCCTGCGCGCCGCCACGCCGCTCATCCCCGTCGTCGCCGAGGAAGAAATATCGGCCGGCCACATCCCCCGTCCCGGCCGCGCCACCTGGTTCGTCGACCCGCTCGACGGCACCCGCGACTTCGCCGCCGGCCGCGACAGCTTTTGCGTCAATATCGGCCTGGTGCGGGATGGGCTGCCGGTCCTCGGCATCGTCTGCGTGCCCGCCACGGCGGAGATGTTCGGCGGCATCGTCGGCGTCGGCGCCTGGAAGCAGGACGCCGGCGGCCGCCGCCAGATCCGCACCCGCCTGCCGCCGGAAACCGGCCTCGTCGTGCTCGCATCCCGCCACTACGACGACGACCCGCGCCTGCGCGATTACCTCCGCGGCATGAAAGTCGCGTCCGTCACCCACCTCGGATCGGCCATCAAGGTATGCCGCGTCGCCGAAGGCGCCGCCGACATGTACCCCCGCTTCGCCCGCACCATGGAGTGGGATACCGCCGCCCCCCAGGCGGTGCTGGAGGCGGCGGGCGGCAGCATGACGCAGCTCGATGGAACCGCCCTGCGCTACGGCAAGCCCGGCTGGGCCAACCCCGGCTTCCTCGCCCAGGGCTCATGACCCTCCTGCTGGCCGCGGACGAAGCCGGCATCGCCCAGGCCGCCGCGCTGCTGCGTGCCGGCCGCCTGGTCGCCTTCGGCACGGAAACGGTGTACGGCCTCGGCGGTGACGCCACCAACGCGCGCGCCGTCGCGGCCATTTTCGCCGCCAAGGGAAGGCCGCGCTTCAACCCGCTGATCTGCCATTTTCCGACCGCGGAGGCGGCCTTCCTCCACGTCGTGCCGACCCTGGCCGCCCTCCGCCTGGCCGCCGCCTTCTGGCCCGGGCCACTGACCATGGTGCTGCCGCGCCGTGCCGACACCCCGATCGACCCGCTGGTCAGCTGCGGCCTCGATACACTGGCAATACGCGTGCCCGCCCACGCCCCGGCGAGGGCCTTGCTGGCCGCCGCCGGCGTGCCCATCGCCGCCCCCTCCGCCAACCGCTCGGGCGCCGTCAGCCCCACCACCTGCGCCCACGTCCTGGCCGACCTGGAGGGGCGCATCGATGCGGTGCTGGACAGCGGCCCGGCCGAAATGGGCCTGGAAAGCACGGTCCTGGACCTGACCGGCCCGCCGCTGCTGCTGCGCCCCGGCGCCCTGACCGAAGCGGCGCTGCAGGCCGTCGCCGGCCCGCTCGGGCAGCGCCCCGTTCATGCCGATGCCGCGACCGGCCTGCGTTCGCCCGGCCTGTCCGCCAGCCACTACGCGCCCGCGCTCCCGCTGCGGCTGAATGCCACCGCGGCCGGACCCGGAGAGGCTTTGCTGGCATTCGGCCCTGCTCCTTCCGGCGCCGCCCTGACGTGGAACCCTAGTCCCGCCGGCGATCTGACCGAGGCCTCCAGCCGGCTCTTTGCCGGCCTCCGCTCGCTGGATAGCGAGGGGCAGCGCCTGGGATTAACGGGCATCGCTGCTATGGCGGTGCCCGGCCTGGGGCTTGGCGCGGCGATTAATGATCGGCTGCAGCGCGCTGCTGCGCCACGCAGGTAAGAAGGAAAAAGCACTTCTTTTTGAAAAAAGAAGCAAAAACTTTTGTTATGCCGCCGAAGGCGGCGGATCGGGGAAAAGTGGATACTGCGACACGCGACCAGTTGCTGGGGGCCCTGCGCCGCTTTGTGAACGAGCGGCTGCGGCCGGCGGAAGCGGCAGTCGCCGAAGCCGACCAGGTGCCGCCCGACATCGTCGACGACATGAAGCAACTCGGCCTGTTCGGCCTCAGCATCCCGGAACAATATGGCGGCCTCGGCCTCTCGATGGAGGACGAAGTGCTGGCCTGCATGGAACTCGGCCGCACCAGCCTGGCATTCCGATCCGTATTCGGAACCAATGTCGGCATCGGCAGCCAGGGCCTGCTGATGTTCGGCACCGACGCCCAGAAACAACGCTTCCTGCCCGGCATCGCCAGCGGTGAAATAACCACCTCCTTCGCGCTCACCGAAGCGGAAGCAGGCTCCGACGCCGCCTCCGTCCGCACCCGCGCCATTCGCGACGGCGACTACTATATCCTGAACGGCAGCAAACGCTTCATTACCAACGCCGACACCGCGTCCCTGTTCACCGTCATGGCGCGCACCGCGCCGAACATCGCAGGCGCGTCCGGCGTTTCCGCGTTCCTCGTGCCGCGCGACCTGGCCGGCCTTTCGGTCGGCAAGCCGGAGCGCAAAATGGGCCAGCAAGGCGCCCACATCTGCGACGTGATTTTCGAAGACGTCCGCGTCCCCGCCGCCAATCTTCTCGGCGAGGAAGGCCAAGGCTTTCGTATCGCCATGCGCGTGCTGGATCGCGGCCGCATCCATATCGCCGCAGTCTATACCGGCACCGCGGACCGCCTGATCGCCGACAGCGTCGCCTACGCCGCGGGACGCAAACAATTCGGCCAGCCGATCGCCGACTTTCAACTGGTCGCCGCCATGATCGCCGATAGCAAAACCGAGGCACTCGCCGCACGCGCGCTGGTCCTCGAAACCGCCCGCCGGCGCGACAGCGGCGCCGACGTAACACTGGAAGCCGCCGCGGCCAAGTATTTCGCCTCAGAAATGGTAGGCCGCGTTGCCGACCGCGCCATGCAGATCTTCGGCGGCGCGGGCTACATAGAAGATTACGGCATAGAACGCTTCTATCGTGACGTGCGTATCGCCCGCATTTACGAAGGAACCAGCCAGATACAGCAGATTGTCATTGCCCGCGAAACAATGAAGCGCGGTGGGTAGAAGGCCAGCCAGCCTGATGATCGACTCCCGAAGAAAGGCCAGGGTAGAATGCAATCAATAAGTTGAGTTTTATGGCTTCGCCGACCAGGGGGCTCTGCCCCCTGGACCCCCGACGGCGTGCCGCCGCTGTCGTACGCGCTGCGCGGCGGGAGTCTTCTGCACCGTCTGGCGAGACGTGGATTTAGCGGCGCGCTCGCAGCGGATGCCAGATAGGGAACAAATAAAATGGAGTCTGGGGCCTACTGGC
>JAATGE010000176.1 GCA_015654825.1 Rhodospirillales bacterium | reverse complement strand
TAAGGACTTGTCCTTAGCGGGGTCCAGGGGCAGAGCCCCTGGCCTGCTTTTTCCCCAAGCCCCCCGCTAGCGCCCGCGGCCTCGGGTCTGGCACGGTGGGGCGGCATGAATATCCTTTCGATCCAGAGCTGGGTGGCGTGCGGCCATGTCGGCAATGCGGCGGCGATGTTTCCGCTGCAGCGCCTGGGCGCCGAGGTGATGGCGATCCACACCACGCAATTGTCCAACCATCTTGGGCACGGGGCGTATACCGGCCGGTCATCGACGCCCGAGGAGGTTGCGACGCTGGTGGCCGGGCTTGCGGCGCATGGCGCGCTGGCGCGGTGCGATGCGGTGCTGTCCGGTTTTGTCGGCGCTGCCGGCATCGGCGACGTGATCCTCGACGCCGTGGCGCGGGTGCGCGCGGCGAATGCGGCGGCGCTGTGGTGCTGCGACCCGGTGATGGGCGACGACGGAAAATTTTACGTGGGCGAGGGGATCGCGGAGTTCTTCAGCGCGCGGGCGGTGCCGGCCGCCGATATCCTGATACCGAACCAGTTCGAATTGAATACGCTGACGGGCGGGCTATCCGGCACGCTGACGGAGGCGAAGGCGACGTGCTTGGGTTTGCAGGCGCGGATGCGTGAGGGTGGGCCGCGCATTGTGTTGGTGAGCAGCCTGCGCACCGCCGAAACGCCTGCGGACGCGCTTGATATGCTGCTGGCGGTACCGGGCGGTTTTTTCCACATTCGCACCGAGCTCATTCCGTTCAAATTCGATGGCGCGGGCGATACGCTGGCGGCCTTGTTTCTTTTTCATCTGCTGGCGACGGGCGATGCCGTGGGTGCGGCGACCCGCGCGGCCGGAAGCCTTGCCGGGCTGCTGCGGCGCACCTGGCGGCAGGGCAGCAACGAGTTGCTGATTGTCGAGGCGCAGGACGAGTTTGCATCGCCGAGCGTAGTGCTGCACGCGGAGGCGCTTAATTAACAAAAGTTTTTTGGTTCTTTTTTTCAAAAAATAACAGACTTCTTTTTGAAAAAAGAAGCAAAAACTTTGGTTAATTGTTCCTTGTGCGACGTGAGCGGCGGAGGGTTTACCCGGCGGAAAGGTATCTCCGACACACTGGCTGGCGTGCGGGCGGTTGGGATATGCAGCAGCAGCTTTTTGGACGGCGGGAGAAGCTGGCCTTTGCTGCCGGCGCACTTATCATGTTGGGCATTGTCGGCGCTTCCGGCTGGCTCGCGGTACAAGCGGTGCGCAACCTGACCGAAACGGCACATTTATTGGAAATCAGAACCGCCACGGCCGAACTGGTGGGTGCCGCGACCGCGGCGGAAACCGGGCAGCGGGGCTACCTGCTGACCGGCAAGGCGAATTATCTGGCGCCGTACGCGAGCGCGACGGCGGACGTGCCGCGACTGATGCGGCTTCTGTCGACCGACGCGGCGGAGGATCCGGATCTGCCGGCATTACGGCGCGTGCTGGAAATCAAGATGGCGGAGCTGGCGCGCACCGTGGACCTGGCGACCAGTGGAAGGCGAGCCGAGGCGCTGCGGATTGTCGAATCGGACCAGGGCGAGATTGCGATGGAGCAGGCGCGATCGCTGGTGGAGCGCATGGCCGAGCATCAGCGGGCGGCGCTCGCGGTTGGCATCGAGCACAGCCGGCGGCGCGCGATGGTCACGATCGGGGTCGATGTCGCGGCGTTCGTTCTGCTGGTGCTGCTGGCCATGGTCGTTGCCAGCGGCGCGGGGCGCTATGTGCGCAAGCTGCGCAGCGCGCAGGGGGCGCTACTGGCGGCGAACGACGATCTTGCCAGCGGCCGCGAGTTCCTCGAGGTAGCGGTGCGCGAGCGTACCGCGGAGCTTTCCGGCGCGAACGAGGATATCCAGCGCTTTGCCTACATCGTGTCGCACGATCTGCGTGCGCCGCTGGTCAACATCATCGGTTTTACCAACGAAATGGAGATCGCGACGCAAACGCTGCAGGGGTGGTTTGCGGGAGGGAGCGACGCCGGCGGCGCCGAGGTTTCGGCCGCGGCGCGGGCCGCGGTTGCGGCGGATATGGTGGAGGCAATTCGTTTCATTCGCACCAGCACGTCGAAGATGGAGCGGCTGACCGCGACGATCCTGCGCCTTTCGCGCGAAGGGCACCGTTATCTGGTGCCGGAACGGCTCGATATGCGGGCACTGGTTACCGGCGTGATCGGCAGCCTGCGCCACCAGGCCGATACCGCCTCCGCCGAGGCCACCGTCGGCATGGTGCCGGTGATTACGTCGGATCGTATCGCGGTAGAACAGATATTTTCGAGCCTGATCGAGAATGCGTTGAAATACAGTTTTCCCGGGCGGCGCGGGAAGATATCGGTGGAGGGCGGCAGGGAGGGGCCGATGGCGGTGTTCACCGTGCGGGACAATGGCCGCGGGATCGCGGCGCGCGACCTGAACCGGGTGTTCGAGCTGTTCCGGCGCTCCGGCAGCCAGGACACGCAGGGCGAGGGGATCGGGCTGGCGAACGTGCGTGCGCTGGCGCGCAGGCTCGGCGGCTCGGTGCAGTGCGCTTCGACGATCGATGTCGGCTCGGAATTTTCTGTCCGGCTGCCACAGGTGCTGGTCCAAACAACCGCGGAATCCGCATGAACATCCTTGCCGCCACGACAGCGCCGGCCGCCCCGACACTTGTGCCGGGGACGATACTTCTGATCGAGGACGATCTGGTCTATGCCCGTCTGATCGAGAAGAATTTCCGTCGCGCCGGAGTTACCAACGAAATCGTTCATATCTCGGACGGTACGAAGGCGCTCGCGCACCTGTTCGGGCGCGGCGGGGCGCCGCAGGCCGCGCCGATGCTGGTGCTGCTGGACCTGAACCTGCCGGATATGAGCGGCATCGATATCCTGGCGCGCATCAAGCAGGACTCCATGCTGAAACACACGCCCGTGGTGATGCTGACGACCAGCGACGACCAGTTGGAAATCCAGCAATGTTACGAGCTGGGATGCAATGTCTATATCACCAAGCCGTCGGAATACGCAGGATTCGCGACCGCGATCCAGCAACTCGGTTTGTTTCTCAATATCATGCAGGTGCCGCGGGCGGCATCGTGATGCTGCGCTGCACCACTACCGAATGCAATGAAGGCTGCATAAAGGTTGCATAAAGGGCGGGGCGGGCCCATTTTCACAGGTCGGGCCGTCACGCCCCGCGAGAAGGGCGCCGGCCCGCACACTATTGCGAGGGAAGCCGGACCATGACAGTCGCTGCCATCCTCAAGCACAAGGGCCATGACGTCGCCACCGTCTCGCCCAAGGCACTGGTGCCTGAAATCGTGAAAACCCTGGCGCAGTGGCGCATCGGCGCGGTGCTGGTGAAGGACGCCGCCAGCCAGCTGCTGGGCATCGTCAGCGAGCGCGACGTGGTGCGTGTGCTGGCGCGCGAGGGCGCGGCCACGCTGGAGATGACCGCGGCGCAGTTGATGACCACCGGGCTGCATACGGTGACGCCGGCGACCACGGTGCCGCAGGCGATGGCGATGATGAGCGAAAGCCGGGTGCGCCACCTGCCGGTGCTGGACGGGGGCGACCTGGTCGGCATGATCAGCATCGGTGACGTGGTGCGGTCTCGGCTGGAGCAGCAGGAGCAGGAGGTGGATAGCCTGAAAGCCTATGTAGCCGGCAGCGTCTGACTTGAATCGGGACCCGGGACCGTTCCAGAACGCGCGCTGGCGGCCATCTGACGCGCGTTTCTGCGCTTCCGGTGCTCGCGGACAGAAAGTCCGCTCCGCTCCGGTTCTCGAAACACGCGCGGGATGACTAGAGCGCGATAGGGTGAGGTTGACGCGAAGTTTAAGGCCAGGGGCTCTGCCCCTGGACCCCGCTGGGGCCTTAGGCCCCAGACCCCAATTTTGTTTGTTCCGAGATTGGCATTGGCACCGAGCGAATGGCGATGCCTGGCAGCCCGCACCGATCAAGCAGAAAACTCCCGCCGCGCAGCGCTAACGCAGGCGGCGGCACGCCGTCTTGGGTCCAGGGGGCGGAGCCCCTGGTCGGCGAAGCCCAGTCAACCTCAAG
>JAATGE010000033.1 GCA_015654825.1 Rhodospirillales bacterium | reverse complement strand
CCCGTTATTGGGGGGAGACGGCGAAGCCAGAAAAACAGGGTCTGGTACAGGCTTCGCCGGGGAGACGATGAAAAGCCGCGCAGCGCTAACGGGGGTCTGGGGCCTCAGGCCCCAGCGGGTCCAGGGCAGAGCCCTGGCCTTACTTTACCTTCTGCCCTCAACCACCCTCCGAAACAAATCCAGCTGGCCCTGGCTGGTTGCTTCCCAGCCAAAACCAGCGGCGTACGACGCGGTTTCCGACCGCGCCGGCTGGGCGCCGGCGAGGTCCAGCACCGCGGCGGCAATCGCCTCCGGCGTACGTGCCTCGGCAATCAGCCCGGCGCGGCGGTCGCGCACCACTTCGTCGTTGCCCGGGATTGGGCTGGCGACCACCGGCGTGCCGCAGGCCATCGATTCCAGCAGCACATTTGCCCCGCCCTACCGGCTGCTGGACAGCACCGAAAAATCGGCCGCGCTGTAGAGCGGCGGCAGATCGGTGTGCGCTATCGCACCGAGCAGGCGCACGCGGTCCGCGACGCCCAGGCGCGCGGCCAGGGCCGCCAGCACGGCGCGCTCCGGCCCCTCGCCCGCGATCACCAGGTGCCACCCGGGCAGGTGGCTCAGCGCGGCGATCGTGAGGTGATGCCCCTTGCGCTCGATCAGCGCGCCGACCGACAGCAGGGTTGGCGCGCTTATGCCGAGTCTCGCCCGCGCCGCCGCCCGATCGTGCGGGCGGAACACGGCAAGATCCACACCGTTGCGCAACACGGTGATTTTCTCGTTCGGCACGCCGAGCGGCAGCAGCGCCCGGCGCAGGCCGTCGCTGACCGTAACGATAGCGTCGGCCGCCAGCGCGGCGCGCCGGATCAGCCTCCTGGGCACGGCATAGTCCGGCAACTGCGTGATGTCGGAGCCGCGGGCGGTGACCACGACGGGCAGGCCGAACCGCTGACCCAGCCAGACGGCGGCGACGCCGTCGGGGTAGAAATAGTGCGCGTCGATCAGGTCGAACTCCTGGCCCTCGCGGCGCAGGCGGGCGAGCGCGCGGGCGGCGGCGGCGTAGATCAGGATCGGCGCCGCTGCCATGCCGACGCGGGGAATTGCCAGGTAGAGCGGGTGCAGCACGGTCAGGCCGGCGCGCTGCTCGGTGCGTGGCGCCGCGGCGTGGCGCGCCCAGGCGCCGAAACGGCTGTTTTGGCTGGGGAACCAAGGCACCGGCGCCAGCACGGTGGCGGTCGCGGCGCCGGTGGCTACCAGCTGGCGCAGGCGCGTTTCCACGAACACGCCGTGCTGCGGCGATGCGGGGTTTGGATACAGGGTCGTAAAGGTTAGGAGACGAAGCAAGGCCGACGGCGTGCCGCCGCCTGCGTTAGCGCTGCGCGGTGGGGGTCCTGGCACCATCCGCGGGGCTCGCGAAGTTCGCACGGTGTCGATGTCAGCCTCGGAACGAATAAAATTGGGGTCTGGGACCGAAGGCCCCGTCGTGCGCAGCACGCCTCCGGCGTGACGGGGGCCAGGGCAGAGCCCTGGCCTTCTATTCCGGCAGCTTAGCCAACAGCCCCTGCGCATCCGCCCGCTCATCGAACGGCTTGGCATCCGCCAACGCATGCTGCAGCGCCGCGCGCGCGTCCTTTACGTGCCCCTCGGCCTGCAGCGCGACGGCGTAATGATATAGAATTTCCGAGGTCGGCTTCGCCGCCGCGGCCTGCTGCAGCAGCGTCAGCGCCGTCGCGGTCTGGCCGTTGCGTGCCAGCATCCAGCCCAGCGTGTCCTCGGTCTCGGGGCTTGGCGCCAGGTAGTACGCACGCTGCGCATAGCCCAGCGCGGCCGTTGTGTCGCCGGAATGCAGCACCGCCCAGGCAGCGTTGTTCAGCGCCACCGGATTGTTCGGATCCAGCACCATGATCTGTTTCAGCAGCTTGCCGGCATCGTCCCAGCGGTGGTCGTTCAGCGCATAGGACGCCAGTACCTGCAGCGCCGTAACGTCCTTGGGACTGTTCGGCACCCAGCTGGCCAGCAGCGCCTCCGCCTCCTTCTGCCGGTTCGCCTTGGCGAGCGCACTCGCCGCCGCGGCCGCGAGCTGCGACGACGGCGCCTCGCGGAACGCCGCCAGGTACGCGTCGGCGGCACCCTTCTGGTCGCCGCTCGCGGCCAGCGCACTGCCCGGCAGCAGCAGCGCGGCCGGCATGTTCTGTGGATCCTGCTTTAGCTTTTCAGCCGTGCCGAGCGCGGACTTGATGCCGTTCTCGCGCAAATCGACGGCCACCAGCGCCTGCAGCAGGCGCGGCTCGCCGGGAGCCACGCGCAACGAGCTGTCGATGATCGTTCTTGCCTCAGTATAATCCTTCGCCCGTATCGCCAGCTCGATCAGGCCGAACCGCGGCGCCAGCGCGCCGGGGGCCAGCTCCTCCGACTGCTGGAACGCCTTGCGTGCATCGCCGTCGCGCCCTGACAGCGCCAGCGCCTGCCCGCGCAGCGCCGCGATAACCGGGTTCGGCGCGCCCTCGGCGCGATCCAGCAACGCCACCGCCTTGTCGTTCATCCGGTTGGTCATGTACAGCTTGGCGAGTGTCTGGGTGATGTCGGCATCGCTCGGATCGCCGGCATGCGCCGCTTCCGCGGCGGCGATCGCGCCATTGGTGTCGCCGGCCGCCGTCAGCGCCTTGATCTGCAGGTCCAGCCCCTGCTTGTCGGTCGGATGGTTCGCCATCCAGCCGGCCAGCCGCTGTTCGGCGCTCCTCGCATCCCCAAGGCGGCCCTCCGCCTGCACCAGGCCGAAAATCGCCGGCCGGCTATCGGGAAACCGCTTCAGCACGTCCTCGTAGATCGCCTTGGCGCCTGCCAAATCGAGCGAGGCGACTTTCGCCTGCGCATCGAGCACGCCGACGAGCTCGGTATCGCCCATCGCCTTGCGCAATTTCTCGACCGTCGCGGCGGCGTCCTTGAGGTCGCCGGCCACCAGCGAGGGCTGCACCAATGTTTCGGCCGCGGCCGGCTGGTCCGGCTGTTTTTCCAACGACCGGCGCAGATCCGCCTCGCCGGCAAGCACGTCGCCCATGCCGAGCTTCGCCGCCGCCAGCCGGTTCAGGATTTCGGTGTTCTTCGGCTGCAGCGCCGCCGCCTTGGAAAGATTGCTCTCTGCCGCGGGCAAGTCGCCGGTCATCGCCTGCGCGCGTGCCAGCAGATCGAGCGTATCCGCGTCCGGCTTGCCGCCGGCGGTCAGCAACTTGATCACCTCGAGCGCGCGATCCGCGCGGTGCAGCGCGAGTTCCGCGAAGGCAAGCAGCTTGATGCCGGCAGGATCGTTTGGATTGCGCGCGACATATTTGGTCGCCGCTTCCTCCGCCTGCGCCGGCTGGTTGCGGCCGAGCTTGGCGATCGCCATGAAATATTCGCCCTGCGGCAGCCGGTCGAGCACCGGGGAAATCCCGGTCAGCGCCGCTTCCGCGGTGGTGAAATCGTGCTGCCGCACCGCCAGCACCGCGCGCAGATAATTGGCGCCGATATCGCGCGGGGTGCGCTTCAGCACGTCGTCGACGAGCTTGGTCGCCTCGATGTCACGGTGCAGCGCGCCCAGCGCGCGGGCCGCGGCCATCTTGGCATCGGGCCGGTCCGGATTGCCGGCCAGCACCGTTTGCGCCGTCGCCAGCGCGGCGTTCGGATCGCCCCGGCGCATGGCCAATTCGGCCTTCAGCAGCAATGCCTCCGCGCGCTTCGGGTCCTGCGCCAGCACCTGTTCCGCGCGCGCCCCTGCCGCGTTGTCGTCGCCGGCGGCCAGTTCGATGCGCCCGGCAACGAGCTTCGGCTCGGGATCGTTCGGCGCCGCGGCAATGGCGTCGCCAATCGCCTGGCGCGCCTCGGCGAAGCGCTGCAGCGACAGATAGGCCATGGCGCGCACGCTGAGCACCTGCGCCTTCGCCGCCAGCGGCGCCTTCTCGATGGTAAAATCGGTCAGTGCGTCGTCGAACCGGCGCTGCCGCAGGTAGGCCTCGCCGAGCGGCATGATGACCAGCTTGGGGTCGTAGCCGGCATCGCGGGCGATCTTGAGGTTGCGCTCGGCCGCCACCGGATTGTCGTGCGCCAGGTGGACCAGGCCCAGGCGGTAGCTGGCCTCCGGATTATGCGGATGGTTGCGCAGGAAGCTGTTGAGGTCGATTTCCGCGCCGCGCAGATCGCCGCGCGACATCCGATAGCGCGCGTCGGCCACCAGGTCGCCGTGGTGCAGGTACCAGTAGCCGCCGGCGCCGAGACCCAGCACTGCCACCACAGGAAGACCGATCAGCAAGGCACGGCGCATGTCTCTTGTCCTTAAGCGTAACCGTATGAAGTGGATGGTCGGCGTCGCCGCGCGGGACGCACGCCGAAGGCGGAACGCACGCCGAAGGCGGAACGCAAGCCGAAGGCTGGCGCCCTCAAAGCACGGGATCGTGAGTCAACCATAGTGAAAAGAACGCCATCGCGCTCGCCGGCCGGGCCGCGGACGCAGCGCCGCGCGGGTTCGACGTGCCCGCCACCGGCGCGCTAGGCTACCCCCGGGGGGCACCGATGCCGAGCCGACGCATGACCAAAGCCGAGGTGCGCGCGTTCATCACCGCGCTTGCGCAGGCCTGGCCGGATGCCGCGACGGAACTGCAATATCGCGACGCCTACACGCTGCTGGTGGCTGTCGTGCTGTCGGCGCAGGCGACCGACGCCTCGGTCAACAAATGTACGGTCGGGCTGTTCGCGGCGGCGCCCACGCCCGCCGCCATGGTGGCGCTCGGGGTGGAAGGGGTCGGGCGGCATATCCGCTCGATCGGGCTGTGGCAGGGCAAGGCGCGCAATGTCGTCGCGCTGTCGGAAATCCTGCTGCGCGACCACGGCGGCGAGGTGCCGCACGACCGCGCGGCGCTGGAGGCGCTGCCCGGCGTCGGGCGCAAGACCGCGAACGTCGTGCTGAACGTCGTGTTCGGCGAAAGCACGATGGCGGTCGATACGCACATTTTCCGCATCGGCAACCGCACCGGCCTGGCACCGGGCAAGACACCGCGCGAAGTGGAGGACGCGCTGGTCGCCCGCATTCCGCCCGAGCTGCTGCGCCCGGCACACCACTGGCTCATTCTGCACGGTCGCTACCTGTGCAAGGCACGCACTCCGGAATGCTTCCGCTGCCCGGCCGCGGAGTGGTGCAAGTTCCCGGACAAGACTTTGGCGCCCGCGGCAAGGAAGTAGGCCAGGGGCTCTGTCCCATACGCGCGAAGATAAGGATTATAGAACGAAATCAACGGGTTGGGTTTTATTGGCTTCGCCGACCAGGGGGCTCTGCCCCCTGGACCCCCGACGGCGTGCCGCCGCCTGCGTTAGCGCTGCGCGGCGGGAGTGTTCTG